>JAENWZ010000322.1 GCA_016649795.1 Proteiniphilum sp.
AGTAATCCATATATCACCATTCTTGTCCCTGATTGATATGTTTCCACCCGAAGTGGTAGTCATGCCACTTTTGTAGATCCTTCCGATGATCACATTGATCTGTTCCACCGGATGCATTAAGTTAATATCTAGTTGTTTCATATTTTTTTATATTCAGTGTTTAGTTTTCAGCTTTCAGTTTTTTTAGCTGTTGTTGGTGTTTCCAGCGGTTTGGGTTTAAATTATTAGCTCTCAGCAATCAGCGTTTAGTTTTTAGTTCTCCTTATGATTCTCATAATGATTGAGCAAATAAGATTCAACGTCCACACTCCATAATCCCTTATGTCTGCTGCAGATTTTGGCCAGCTCTTTAAACAGATCACTGGTTTCACCTAATTTCTCAAAATCAGCAATAGGGGTCAGAGGCATTGTTAAATGCGTATATATCAGCTTCTTTCCTCCGGGAATATCGGGGAGGTTATTTGTTGCTTCCGGCACTGCATCGAGACCCCCTATATGGGTGACCAGTCCCGCAGGGTCAAGCCCTTTACTCATGATATCCAGCGCTTCCACCATATCGTCGTTGTTTCCTCCGCTGGTACCCACAATATGGGTATAGGCGTAATGAACATTATAAAAATTGAGCATCGCACTGAAATTGGGATCACCCGGACCAGCGAAGAAGTTGAGACAACCGTCAAAGGCGAGGATAGCATCTCCCTGCTCCACCACGGGTTTCACAGGGGCAAAGACGAATACATCATCATACCCCGAATCTCCGCTCAGACCTCTCAGTTCTTTCACAGGATCCTTCATTTTTCCCGTATTGATATATTGCAGTTGAATGCCACGTGAAGCAGCAAAATCAACAGGATAGATCGTTGCGGCGCGATCCAGACGCGTCTGATCTACATCGGTCACCACCAGAAAGGATGGTTTGCGATCTTCACGACGAAGAACATAATTGATGGCAGCAAGTCCCATAGGACCCACTCCGGCCAATATCGCCATCTTTCCGCCATCCACGATCTCCATCCTGTGCTCATAGCTGCCGGGGGTGGTGTGATAGTTGGCATGCATGGCACCTATAACGCAGGAGAGCGGTTCAGCCAGCGAGGCGGGATAATAACCCTCACCATGGTAGGTGAGCAGGCAATCCTGCTCCATCACCTCATTGGGGATGATCACATAGGTAGCATCACCACCTATGTGCTTGTAACTGTATCCGGGAGCACTCAGTATACCAACGGGGCCATCTTCGTAATAGAGTGCCGGTTGAATGGAGAATTTGTCACCCGCTTTGAATCTGTCTGCCCATTTAGCACCCACCTCCAGCAGCTCACCGGCAAACTCATGTCCGATGATGATGGGGTTGTCCGCCACATCATCAGGGATACGTTTATGATCCGTACCCTGTGACGATGCCTTGTAGGATGACATACATATCGAATCGGAGACCACTTTGGCCAGAATCTCATTCTCTTTGATGGGTGGCAACTCAAACTCCTCCAGCCGGAGGTCTTTCTTACCGTAAAGTCTCACTGCTCTTGTTTTCATAATGCTGTGATGTTCAATTGTTATTTCAGTTTGGTATATTCTTCATTGATAAACTGCTCGAGTTGTTTTTTATCAGGAAGCTCTACGATATATTTCGATACGAATAATTCACGATCCCTATCGGCTACGGCATATTCCACTAACGCGTTGTTTTTATTTGTGACCAATAAAATGCCGACAGGGGGATTATCATCTGACTGCATGATCTCTTTTCGATAATAGTTGACATATGTTTGTAGCTGACCTATATGTTTATGCGAAAAACTGTCCACTTTCAATTCAACAAGTACATGGCTTTTCAATATGCGATGATAGAAGACCAGATCGCAAAAGAAATACTCATCACCGATGATGATCCGTTTTTGACGCGCTTCGAAACAAAATCCATGCCCGAGTTCCATTAGAAATTCTTCCAAATGGTCGATGAGTGCTTGCTCCAAATCCGATTCATAAGCCACATCTTTCGCTTTAAGTCCCAAAAAATCGAATGTAAACGGCGATTTGATGATATCCATCATTGTGCTTTTCTCGCTCTTTTCTTGCACTTTTTCGCTCAGTACTTCCGGCTTTCGACTAATACCGCTCCGCTCAAAATATAGCGTGTCGATTTGGCGCTTGAGTTCGCGCACACTCCAAGTTCCTTTTATGCTTTCCGTTTCATAGAATCGCCGTTTCAAGGGATCTTCGATAGGAAGCAGCAAGCATAAATGTGAAAATGAAAGTGTGTGAACTAATTTTGTGATATATGGCAACGGTTCGACAGCTTTTTTCGTTTTAAATTCTGCAGACAGTGTCTGCAGAATTACAATCTCCTTTTCAGAATTACTCAATTGGGCA
>JAENWZ010000415.1 GCA_016649795.1 Proteiniphilum sp.
CGCAGAATTTTTTTAAACAGTTCTTCAGCGGTATGTTCATCACGATAGTAATGACAGGGCTGGATCAGGATCAGATGCAGAAGAACCTGACCATCCGTACGCTGAAGGATGCACAGAAGAATGTGGTCTCTTACGGCTTTGCCTTTGCCCCGATCAACTTCCTTTTTCTCTGCCTGGGTGTGCTCCTGATCATATTTGCTGAGCAGAACGGTATCGCCATGCCAGACATATCGGATAACATACTGCCACTGATCGCAAGTGATTATCTGGGATCTGTTGTGTTTGGGATTTTTGTGGTGGGTATCGTCGCAGCCGCTTTTTCGAGTGCCGATTCGGCGCTCACGGCGCTCACCACCTCCTTCTGTGTGGATATTCTGAACATGAAATCCATCTCCCGGTCACAAGCGCAGGAGAAAAAGGATATCAGAACAAGACGGATTGTGCATGTGGCTATCAGCATTGTTTTCGTACTGATAATCCTGCTGATAGAAGCAATCGGATCGGATAGCATCATCAATGCTATCTACAAGCTTGCATCATACACCTACGGGCCTCTGCTTGGACTGTACGTCTTCGGGCTCTACACCAAAGTGAAGCCGGTGGACAGGTATGTTCCCCTCGTGGCTATTGCAGCACCTCTGCTCTGTTTTGTAGGGGAGTTTACGATGAAGCAACTGTTCGGATATCAGGTAGGGTATGAGCTGTTGCTGATGAACGGACTGCTCACCGGATTAGGGCTTTGGGCAATAACAGTTAGAAATAAAACCAAAATAGTGTAACAAATGATTATTCAATCAGCTGAGTTCATCATCAGCAATACCGATTACCGCTTATGTCCACAGGGCGGCAGGGCGGAGTATGCCTTCATTGGCCGCTCCAACGTTGGGAAATCATCGTTGATCAACATGCTCACCGGCCGTAAGGGGCTGGCACTTACTTCATCCACACCGGGAAAGACGATGTTGATCAACCATTTTTTGATCAACGACGAGTGGTATCTGGTGGATCTCCCCGGTTACGGATATGCCCGCAGAGGGAAAGAGGGCAGGGATAAATTACGTATCATCATTGAAGATTACATCCTCGAAAGGGAAGCGATGGTAAACCTTTTTGTGCTGATTGATTCCCGTCACGAGCCACAGAAGATTGATCTGGAGTTTATGGAATGGCTGGGTGAGAATGCTGTTCCCTTCACCATTGTCTTTACCAAAGGAGACAAGATGGGTGGGGGGCGCCTGCACACGAA
>JAENWZ010000311.1 GCA_016649795.1 Proteiniphilum sp.
AAATTGGGGATGAACGCAAAACGTACAAAATCGATTGCCGGAAATTATGATCCCATCTCAGAACGGTTGACTGTAGTCACTTTTGGTGCTGATCCTGACGCAATATATCTCAACCAGGAGTGGAATCCGGAGAGAAATCCACTCGTTGGCGATGCTCTTAACGCCTATAACGACGGACCGCTGGATGACGGAAGCATCATGGGTCCTTTTCTTGAACTGGAGAGCAGTTCACCTGCTGCCTTCCTGAAACCGGATGAGTCATTGTCGCACCAGCATAACGTATTCCATTTTGTGGGCGATGAGGCAGCCCTCTCCCCCATTGCGGAGCAACTACTGGGAGTTAGCCTGGAGAAAGTAAAAAACATTTTTTAAAAAGCAAGAAGCAATCAGTAATCAGCAATCAGCTTTGAAGGTGTAAATTTGTGAAGTGCAGCGGTCTGGGATTACAATTTTGGACAACCCGCACTAAAAGCTGAGAACTAAGAATTGAGAACTTGAACTTAAAACTGACAACTTATAAAAATGAACACAAACTCAGAAAAACATCGCCTGGTTCCGGCAGGAATCATCTTTCCCTTTGTACTTCTTACATCGCTCTTTTTTATCTGGGCGGTACCCAACAACATGACCGATACGATGCTGGCGGCGTTTAAACGTATCATGAGTCTCTCCGATACGCAGACAGCATGGATTCAGGTGGTCTGCTATCTCATGGGCTACGGCCTATTCGCACTGCCGGGCGCCATCTTTATTAAGAAACATACCTACAAATCGGGTGTACTGCTGGGACTGGCATTCTGTATCGTTGGAGGATTTCTGTTTTTTCCGGCTATGTTGGCCAACGACATCAACTCCTTCCTTAGTTTCGCGATGTATCTGCTGGCTATATTCGTCCTTTTTGCAGGATTGTCGGTGCTGGAGACCTCTGCCAACTCCTATGTGTATGCATTGGGAGATCAGCATACAGCAACAAGACGACTCAACTTCTCGCAGTCGTTCAATCCTTTTGGGGCCCTTGCCGGCGTGCTGGTGAGTCAGGTATTCGTGCTGTCGCAACTCAATACATTGAGTGCAACTGAAAGAGGGGTATTGCAACAGGAGGAGCTGACAACAATACAGAACCTTGAACTCAATGCCGTCACCAGTGCCTATCTGGTGCTGGGGGTGGTGATGCTGGTGCTTTTCCTGGTTATTCTCTTCACCCGGATGCCCAAAGCACAGGATGATGACAAAAGCCTCAACCTTAAGGCAACGCTGGTGCGGCTGAAAAGGAACAAAAACTATGTCTGGGGAGTGGTGGCGCAGTTCTTCTATGTTGGTGCTCAGATCGCCGTATGGTCGTTTATTATTCGCTACGTGATGCAGCAGCTTAATTTCGATGCGGTGATTGCCGGACTGGGAGCAAATCCCTCGCAGGAATCAATCATCGCTGCACTGCGAGATGTGGAGCCTATCGCCGGTGGTTTTTATGCACTGACAGAATGGGTGGGACTTGATGCACTGCTGCCCCGCACAGCCGAACAAGCCGGTGCAACCTATTACATTATGTCGCTTATCCTCTTCGTTGTGGGACGGTTTATCTGTACCTGGCTGATGAAATATATACGACCGGTGAACCTGCTCTCTTTTCTCTCGGTACTGGCGATTCTCCTCTCCATCATCGTGGTTACAGGATCAGGTTTTGTGGGGGTCTATGCACTGATGGGAATCTCCGGCTGTATGTCGCTGATGTTCCCCACCATCTATGGAATAGGACTGAGAGGACTGGGTGATGATACCAAGATTGCAGGCTCAGGCATGGTGATGGCCATTGCAGGTGCAGCACTGCTGACGCAGCTGCAGGGGATTCTTTCAGATCAGTCCGGCAGCATCCGGTTTGCCTACCTGGTACCTGCTGTAGCTTTCGCTATTATTGCTTACTACAGCCTCACCGTTGCACGTAACAGGAAACTGCAGGATGCAATCAGTGATCATATCTCAAAATCAGAATAATGGAAAAACTGGTAATTGGAATTGACCATGGAACAGACTCCTGCCGCGCTATTGTCATAAATACAGTCACTGGCAGTGAACTGGCTTCCCATGTCTCCTTCTATCCGCGCTGGAAAAAGGAGATGTACTGCGACTCCGCGAAGAATCAGTACCGGCAGCACCCGCAGGATTATATCGATTCACTGGTAGCGGTGATAGATGGTCTATTGACGAAGCTATCAACCAATGAGGTGGCGAACATCGTGGCAATAGGTATTGACACTACAGGGAGTACTCCCTGCCTTACGGATAAAAACGGTACACCACTGGCACTTCTGCCACAGTATGCCAATAATCCCGACGCGATGTTCATCCTCTGGAAAGATCATACTTCCATCAGTGAAGCAGATGATATAAACAACCTGGCACACGGATGGAAAACGGATTATACTTCCCGCTCCGGAGGCATCTACTCGTCGGAATGGTTCTGGGC
>JAENWZ010000215.1 GCA_016649795.1 Proteiniphilum sp.
TCGCCGTTCGCAAAACATATCTCAACCACCTTGCCGCTCTCTTCTGCAGTAATGGCATTGTAGGTCTTCATCGACTCAATATAACCCACCAGGTCACCCGATTTCACAGAATCACCTACCTTCAGGGCTGTCTCCGATGAATCTTTCGTGAGGAAGAACTTCCCTTCCAGCGGAGAGACCACCTCTTTCACCAGCCCGTTGGCAGAAGCTGGGGCAGCCGCAGGCGCAAGCGTTTGCTGTGCCGTTACTGCTGTTGCTGCAGTCTGAGCCGCACCGTTACCGGCATCAGGATAAGAGATATTCACAACAAACTCCTCATTATCTACATTCACAACCAGTGTTTTCGGCTGGAAGTTGTTCCCGTTTGACACTGCCACAGCAGGCGGAGCTGAGGGAGCAGTGGTTATGTTATTCTCTGCTTTCTTCTTCGCCAGATCAGCTTCGAACGCTTTCTTAGCTTCACCCGATTTGTATGCTCTGTATTGTTCGGGATGCATGGCCAGCTCGAACAGCTCTTCATCATCCTCGCCCAGCGCCCAGTTGTGCTGTTTCATCTCAGCGCGGAACTGATCGAGCTGATCGGGATAGAGCTCCTGCGGATCGCCGTTGTAGAACTGGTGACCCAGCTGTTTCGCCATCTCAGTGATCTCAGCTGCCGGCTCTCCCGGGAGCTTGCCTGACTTACCGAGGATCATATCCCAGATGTTGTCGGCAATCATCGACCAGCGCTCTTTTCCTTTCTCTACTTGCAGCACGTTCATCAGTGCCAGATTTTTCACATACTGGCTATAGGGTGTCACCAGTGGCGGGAAACCCACCTTGGGCCATACGAAGGTCACCTCATCAAAGAGCTTAACCAGCAGGTCGTCCTGCGTCAGCTCAGGCTGTCCGTTTTTCACCTTCCACCTGTTGAGTGACGACAGGTTATTCTCCAGGTCGGACATCAAGCTGCCCATCATCCCTCCCGGCAGTCCGGGACCAATCAGCAGTGAGTTCATCAGCCTGTTTTTGGGATCTATATAATAACCCAGGAAGTCATCCATAAACTTCTGTGTGAGCGAACGTACCTTCATATAGGCTTTCATATTGATATCGGCCACCTTGAATCCGGCATCCTTCAGCATAGACTGCACCGCCAGCAGATCGGCGTGGCCCGTACCCCAGGAGAGAGGCTCCATGCCCACATCAATGTACTCCGCACCCGCATAGGCGGCTTCAAGGATAGAAGCCATCTGGAATCCGGGACCTGCATGACCGTGGTATGTAATAGGGATAGCAGCATGTTTTTGTTTGATATTTTTGATGATCTTACCGATTGTTGCCGGGCGACCCACTCCCGCCATGTCTTTGATACAGATCTCATCGGCACCCATAGCAATAAGGCTGTCGGCCAGATCGGTGTAATACTCCACCGTATGTATGGGTGAAACAGTGAGGCTGAGCGCTGCCTGAGAGATCATGCCCGCCTCCTTGGCAAACAGGATGGAGTTCTTCAGATTGCGGGGATCATTTAACCCGTCGAAGGAACGGGCGATATCGGTACCCTGTTTCTTTTTTACCTGAAACATCAATCTGCGTACATCGGCAGGCACCGGAGTCATACGTATGCCGTTGAGACCGCGTTCAAGCATATGTGTTTGTATACCCGCATCGTTGAAAGGCTGTGTCCAATCGCGTACCGCCTTGTTCGGGTTCTCACCAAACAACAGGTTGATCTGTTCGAACCCGCCACCGTTTGTCTCTACGCGCGCAAAGCAGCCCATATCGATAATTGCAGGGGCAACCTCTGTGAGCTGCTCCACTGTGGGAACATATTTACCCGACGATTGCCACATGTCTCTGTACAAAAGACTGAATTTAATCTCTTTTTCCATCTTATATATTTTACTATTTATTTTTTCTGAATTGAATCCACCCGGCCTTTGCCATGCGTGATCACATCAACCACTGCTGCTATAACAGCCAGCTTCTTTGGATTGCTCCTCCTCCCGCCTGCTCCTCCCGCACCGGTTTTTTCCGATACCGGCGTAAAACGGTTGGTGAGCATGATCACCACATTCCCGATAACAACAACAAGGAAGAGAATGAAAAAGACCATAATCATTCCTACAACGAGCAAGCCCAACGCCTCATTTAAATTTTCCATAGACAGTTTTTTTTACCTCGAAGACCGATAACCCGACAATACCTAAATGAAAGAAATAGGACGGAATTAACACAAGAGTGTAATTTTTGAATTCAAAAATACAAAAAAAATTCCATTTGATGCACAAAAAACACCAAATTGCGCAAATTAAACATTTTTTTAAGTTGCTTTTATCTTTTTTCAGCTATCAATATTCATCTTTTGTATGATTGAGTCGCATCACCTTCACCAGTTCAACCACGACGATAGGCACCAGTGAGAGTGCACCTACATAGATCCAGTGCATGGAATCCATTTCAACCACGCCGAAGATGTTTCTCACAGCGGGTATCACCAATACCGCAAGCAGTAGCGGGGCAGACAGCATTATAGCTCCCAGCAACGGCTTGTTGCTGAACAGGCTTGTCCTGAATGAAGATCGCCTGTTGGAGTGCAGGTTACGGATATGGAAGAACTGAGAGAATCCGAGCACGGCAAAGGCCATGGTCTGTCCCAGCGGCTGACCGCCATCCTTGAAACCGATCATATAGGCTGCCAGAGATATCAACCCGATCGTGGCTCCCTGATAGATTATCCTCCAGATCATTCCCTTAGAGAAGAACCCCTTCCTGGGATCTCTCGGTTTGCGGGTCATGATATCCTCCTCTGCCGGATCCATACTCAGCGCCAGTGCAGGCAGACTGTCGGTCACCAGGTTGATCCAGAGGATGAGGATCGGTGTGAGCGGATTACCTATGTTAAAAATAGAGGCGATAAAGATAAGCAGCACCTCCCCCACATTAGCTGAGAGCAGGAACTGTATGGCTTTCAGTATATTGTCATAGATGCGACGCCCCTCCTCCACAGCACCGACGATGGTAGCGAAGTTATCGTCCGTAAGGATCACATCGGAGGCATCCTTCGCCACCTCCGTACCCACGATACCCATCGATACACCTATATCGGCCTGCTTGAGTGCCGGCGCATCGTTCACCCCGTCGCCGGTCATCGCCACAATTTCACCCTGCGACTGCCATGCCTTTACGATACGCACCTTATGCTCGGGCGCTACGCGTGCGTAGACCGCGTAATCCTGCACATCGCGGTAGAGCGACTCATCGTTCATCTCCACCAAATCGGTACCCGTAATAGCCTTGTCGCCCTCCTTGTAGATGCCGATTTCCTCAGCGATAGCCACAGCAGTCACCTTATGATCACCGGTGATCATCACGGGACGGATGCCGGCAGTCTTACATTTTTTCACCGCCTCTACCACCTCGGGACGTGCCGGATCGATCAGCCCGAGCAGACCGACAAAGACAAGCTCTTTCTCCACCGTGGCGGCACTCACCTCTGATGGGAGAGCATCAATATCTTTATAGGCCACCGAGAGTACACGCAGGGCTGATTGTGCCATGCGGTGATTATCCTCCCTGATGGTCTCCCTGTCCTCCTCGGTGATGGGGCGCACCTTTCCGTGAATAAGAATCTCTGTGGATATACTAAGCACCTCATCCAGACCCCCTTTCACATTCACACGCAGCTGACCCTCCTCCATCCTGTTGATGGTAGACATCCGCTTTCTCTCTGAGTCGAAAGGCACCTCCTCCACACGGGGGAATTGCTCTTCAAGGGTTACCTTATTCATTTTCAGCGCCAGGGCAATATCCACGATGGCTGTCTCTGTAGGATCGCCGGCAGTCTCGTGCTTACCGTCAGGTGTCATCTTCAGATGTGCATCGGTACAAAGCAGTGAGGAATGCAGCAATCTCTTCTCATCGTTGTCCAGCTCTTCAGGTAGCGGCGGATTGCGAAAATCGATACGGTTACCACCTGTCCATCCCTCTACCACTGTCATCCTGTTTTGCGTGAGCGTACCGGTTTTATCGGAACAGATCACCGTAGTGCTCCCCAGCGTCTCCACCGATGGCAGCGTGCGGACAATCGCGTTCAGCTTCACCAGGCGCTGTACACCAATGGCCAACACAATCGTCGAGACAA
>JAENWZ010000186.1 GCA_016649795.1 Proteiniphilum sp.
CTCTGTAAACTCTTCTATCGGGATATATATTTCCACCTGATTGGGTACGAATTTCACACCTTCCACGGGATTGATTGTGACGGGAAGCTGTGAGGTGGCTTTCAGATTTTTAAACAGGGTGTATTCGGTGTAAGCTTTTTCAAGTTTATCGATCGACTGTCTGGAGCCATATGCCATCACTGTTTCAGGGATAAAAACAGCGCTGTCGGCCACCAGGTTAGCCCTGTTTGTTGTGATCTCACCGTCGAAGACCACCTGCAACTCTTTATGCTGTAATTTTGAGGTTGCAAGAGAGATATTCATCGGGTAGTAACCTCTGATATTGCTTCTGGGACTTAGTTTAGAAAGAATTAGCTGCCGGTATTGGTCGCCCTGCAACGTTTTGTTGCCACCTTCGGTCAACTTTGCCACATCTATTTCCAGCGAATCTTTTTTTGCAATGTCCAGCCTGAATATCTCAGCTCCGTTGTCAGTGATGCTGATCTCTACAAACGAAGGCAATGGATTGTCAAATACCACATCCTCCGGAATATTGGTGTACATTAACGGTATGCGGTAGGTTCCTTCCACATTCTCTTTCTGAAAAAAGAGCATTAACCAGAAAATAAAAGCCAGCAGCAAAAAAAACAAAAAGAAGAGCGCGTTTTTCCATGGGAATGTGGAGAAAAACGCTTCCACTCCGGGTTTCCATTTTTCGATGATGGCCTTTATTTCCATTGGAAAAAAGTTTAGTTGGTCGTTACATCAGCTGAAGAGGCAAAAACCGAAGCTTTATCAAATTTCAATTTCACGCCGTCGGCAACCTCTACCAATAACCATGTGTCACCTACCTCTTTGATTCTTCCGTGTATACCGCCCGAAGTGACAACTTTGTCCCCCACTTTCATGGCTTCACGACTTTTCTGAATTTCTTTCTGTTTTTTTTGCTGAGGGCGAATCATGAAGAAATAAAACACAGCGATGATGGCGACCATCATTAACAGGGTACTCCCCATACCTGACATTCCTCCAGTAGCAGCTTGTAATAAAATATTCATACGAATTGATGTTTAGGGTGTTTATAATTAATTTTTAAAGATACGATTTTCTTCTTTTATTTCGTGTACAATTGAATCTAAGATTCCGTTGATGAAGGTTCCACTTTTGGGAGTGCTGTATGATTTGGCTATCTCGATATACTCGTTTAGAGAGACACTTGTAGGGATAGATTCGAATGTAAGTATCTCCGAGAGGGCGACCTGCATAATGATGAGATCCATAAATGCAATACGGTCGAAATCCCACTTGTCGGTATGTTTTTTTATGAGCCCTCGATAAATCTTTTCGTTCAGGATTGTTTCGTGCAGCAGTTTCAGCGCGAACTCCTTGTCTTCATCATCTTTAAACATCGGTAATAGCGGTTGAAGTGCTCCCTTTTCTTCTGAAAATCTTTTGATCGTTTTTAGAACGAAAGTCTGCACAATCTCCACATCGTCGTTCCAATAGATGCATTCGTCCTCCAGGATGTCATCCAGCTCTTCGTTCAGATAGATGAACTTCTTAAATACTTTTCTCCAAAATTCACGATCCTGCTCGTAGGTCGGTGAAACAAGATCAGTGTAATCATTGTATGGTTCGGATGCAAGTATTTTGTCCAGCAGGTTTTTAACGAAAGAGTTATCCGCATTCCACATCATCGGGCGTTCGGCAAGCTGTTTTTTCAACTGCTCGTTTTCTCTCAGCTGAAGCATGAACTTGTTGTTGATCAGATGGGTGTTGGGGTTCAGATCGTCATGTGAAGGGAGGTGCTTATTCCGTTTAGCTTCCACTCTGTTCTCATACGCTCTGGTCAGATCCACCATCAGAAGCAGGTGATAATAATAAAGATCGTAAGATTTCTGCAAGCCGAAGAGGAGCTCTTTTTCGGTTTTCCGCAAATCATTATTCGTATTCTGATACCACGAATAGACAATCTGTACTATCCTTATACGAATTAAATTTCTGTTTATCATCGTTTAAATGAGCGTTTTCATTAAGTAATGAGCAGAAGACAATTAAATTTGAAAATGTCTAACTTTAGTGCACTTTTTTTGGTACTGCAAAAGTAGTTATTTTTTCGTTATAATTCATACTATTATGCGAAAAGTGGTGCGAAATGTATAAAACAGACCTATTTACGAAGAGCAATCTCAAACAATTTTCATAGTTTTGCATTGGAAGTGTAGAGGTAAAAGCATATGCGTCCACTCCCCGACAACCACTATCCGTGGTGCGAGGAGTCACAGCGTATACCCGTGGATGCAGGCTATATGCGCATAATTATCTGTTGGGACGACAAGCCTGTCGGTCGTTTGATGCGCATAACGGAAGATGATTTGAAAAAAGAGCGCAGTAGTTTTTGCACAATTAAAAGAAAATCACTATCTTTGCGCCGCTTTTTTGAGAGCTCCCGTGTGATGGGAAATAAAGAAAGCAACTTTATTTTGAGTAACACAAACAAAGATTAAAAAATGAAAACATTTGAATTAAAAGGCGAGATCAGAGATGATTTCGGGAAAAAAGCGGCAAGGGCATACCGCAGCGAAGCCCTGATTCCCTGTGTCGCTTACGGTGGACACGATGAGGAAAATCTGAATTTTGTCGTAAAAAACAGTGATGTCCGGAATCTGGTTTACACCCCGGAGGTCTTTTTGGTTGATCTCGATCTTGGAAAAAAGAAATTCCAGGCTATCGTGAAAGATGTTCAGTTTCACCCGGTAAAAGATACAATTCTTCATATTGATTTCTTACATGTATTTGAAAAAACGCCTGTAGTGATTGAGATTCCGGTCCGCCTCGAAGGTTTGGCTGAAGGTGTGAGAGCCGGTGGTAAACTATCACTCGACGCCCGTAAACTGAAGGTGAAAGCTGTGCCGACAAAATTGCCTGAAGTGCTGGTTGTGAACGTAGAGAAGCTTGAATTGGGTAAATCTATTCAGGTGGGAGAGTTACAATTCGACGATCTTGAGATACTGAATGCCAAGAATGCAGTTGTATGTCGTGTTCAACTAACACGTGCTGCAAGAGGTGCGGCTGCCAAATCTGAATAATTAATAAATTAATCAATATTTTAATCAAATGAAATATTTGATTGCGGGATTGGGGAACATCGGACCCGATTATGAGCAAACCCGCCACAATATAGGTTTTATGGTATTGGACGCTTTTGCAAAAGCGTCCAATACTGTTTTTGAGGAGAAGCGATATGGTTCTGTTGCCGAGATGCGGCTTAAAAACAGATCACTCATACTGCTCAAGCCCTCTACATTTATGAATCTGAGTGGTAATGCGATTCGTTACTGGTTGCAGAAGGAGAAGATTGAAACCGGTAATCTGCTTGTTGTAGTCGATGACTTGGCTTTGCCCTTTGGTACGTTGCGTATGAAAACGAAAGGCAGTGATGCGGGACATAACGGACTGAAGCATATACAGGATCTTATCGGGCAGAATTATCCCCGTCTAAGATTTGGGATAGGGAGCAATTTCCCGAGGGGATCACAGGTGAATTATGTATTGGATGCGTTTGCCGATGAGGAGAAGCAGCAACTGCCGGAGCGTTTTGAGACTGCTGTCGACATCATTCGCAGTTTTTGTCTCTCGGGTGTAAGCGTGACAATGAATCTGTATAATAACAAGTGAAATTCTTCCTTTGCCATGGATGAAGTACGAATAGATAAATGGTTGTGGGCGGTACGTATTTTTAAAACACGCACTGTTGCTTCCGATGCTTGCAAGAAGGGGCGTGTGATGATTGGCAATCTCTCTGTGAAACCGTCGAGGAGTATCCGTGCAGGTGAGATTGTGCAGGTTCGTAAACCGCCTGTCACCTTCTCTTTTAAGGTCCTGGCTCTGTCGGATAAACGTATGGGGGCCAAATTGGTGCCGCAATTCATGGAAAATGTGACACCCCCCGATCAGTATGAACTGATGGAGTTGAATAAAATTAGCGGTTTCGTCGACAGACAACGGGGACAAGGGCGTCCCACAAAGAAAGACCGGCGTGATATGGAACAATTAATTCATGGCTCAGTAGAGTTTGATGAGCTCGACTGGGAAGAGTGAGAGATCTAAATTGAAGCCCTTATTTTTTTATCAGCCTTGTTGAAAAGAGGTACAACCGTTACCGTGTTTTGACGGAGACAGAAAGCAGCATCATTCTCAACACCATTATTGATTAACCGTTGATAATGGTCGCTCTTTTTAAGATATGCCAGCGGATCATTTTTAGCATTCTGCCATAACTCCAATGCTATCCTAATGGCATCTGAACCGGGCGTAACATCGCCTTTTTTCGATAGCTTCTCTGCAAAGGCTCCGCCGAAGAGTGTATCCTCCATGTTTATTCGGTTATTCCACCCTGCACACAAAAGCACTATCCGACCACTATCTTTCATGCATCTGTTGATCAGCGCGTCGATATTCGAGAAAGCGCCGATAAACAACATCCTGCTCTCCTGTCCCATCTCAATTGCCATCGTGCCGTTGGTTGTGGTAAACACAATCTCCTTCCCCTTCACCAGCTCACGTTTGTAGTCGAAAGGTGAGTTTCCGAAATCGGCAAAATCACATTTACGTGTGTTACGCTCTGCACCCACGAGAAATCCGTCTGATTTATACTGACGGGCCTCTTCTGTCCCGGCCACGGTAATGATAGCTGCAGCACCATTATGGAGTATGGTACACATCGTAGTGGATGCACGGAAGATATCCACTACGATGACGGTGTCTTTTTCTTTTTTGTAAAAAGGATAGAGAGCGGGGGAGGGGCAGAGGTCGAGCGTCATATGTTTACATTTTTCACAAATATAACTTCAACTAAATGATTTTACTCATCGTCA
>JAENWZ010000180.1 GCA_016649795.1 Proteiniphilum sp.
CGGGACAAGCAAAAGGGAAGATGTGGAAGAAAGCGCCGTGACAGCTGATATAGTGGAGGAGGATGCAATGCTTCCCGGCAGCATTGAATACAATGCAGTTCCTGCACCGGAAAAGAAGTCAACGCCTCAGGTACGGAGCAATTTCAGCGAGACCGCCTTCTTCTATCCTCAGCTGCGCACCAATGAGAGGGGTGAGACACAGATTGCCTTCACCGTGCCGGAGAGCAACACCCGCTGGCGCTTTCGTCTGCTGGCGCACGACAGGGAGCTGAGCAGCGGCAGCGCTGAAGCCTTCACCATTTCACAGAAGGAGCTGATGGTAACACCCAACATGCCGCGCTTCCTGCGTCATGGCGACAGAACAACCATCGCAACGAAAATATCCAACCTTTCGGATGGCACGGTCAGCGGCAAGGTACATCTGGAATTCTTTCACCCCGTGACAGAAGAGGTGGTGTATAATATCCCGCTGTCGAATAAGATGCAGGAGTTCTCACTTGTAAAAGAGGCCTCTACAGATGCTTCATGGAGCTTTGATGTGCCAATTGATATCGATTTGCTCGGTGTGCGCATCATCGCACAAACAGCAGCGTTCAGCGATGGTGAACAACATGCTCTTGCTGTGCTTCCCAACCGGATGCTGGTGACTGAAAGCATGCGGATGGATCTGAACGGATCTGAAACGAAAGAGTTCACGATGGAGCGCCTGCTGAACAGATCATCCGGCACGATAGAGGATTATCGCCTGACGCTTGAGTTCGCTTCTAATCCGGCATGGTATGCCGTTCAGGCGCTGCCGGTGCTGAGCGATCCCACGAGTGATAATGCCGTCTCCTGGTTTGCATCCTTCTATGCCAACAGTTTGGGAGCTCATATCGGGAAAGCATATCCCAAAGTGGCAGCAATGGTGGAAGCCTGGAAAAAACATGGTGGCGGCAAGGAGACATTCCTCTCGAATCTCGAAAAAAACCAGGAACTGAAAAATATACTACTGGAAGAGACACCCTGGGTGCTGGAGGCCAAATCTGAATCGGAACAAAAAGAGAGACTCTCACTGCTCTTCGATCTGAACCGCAGCCGGAATCATATCTCTGCTGCGCTGGGTAAGCTGAAAGAGCTGCAGACTACCCAGGGTGGCTGGAGCTGGTTTAAAGGCTTCAGTCCAAGTGTAAGTATTACACAATATATCCTCTACGGTTTCGGGCAGCTGAAGGAGCTTGATGTGGAGGAATTTTCCGGTGATATCCTCCCGATGCAGACAGCAGCGGTTTCCTATATTGACGCAGAAGCGATTCGCCGCTTCGATGCATTGAAGAAACAGAACAAGGATTGGAAGAACAGCAAAACGGTCTCTCTCACTGATCTGGAGTATCTCTATGTACGTTCCGCTTATAGTGATCATCCCCTGGATAACAGTGAGAAAGAGATGACCGATTTCTATCTCTCCGTGATCGAAAAGAACTGGACAAAGTTCGGTCTCTATGAGCGTTCACTGATAGCCATCCTGATGCAACGGGAAGGGAAAACAACCCTGCTGCAGGATATGCTCAACTCATTCCGCGAACATGCCACCATTTCCGAAGAGATGGGTATGTATTGGGCGAACAACCGGGCGCATGTCTTCATGTCGCAATCGGCCGTTTCGGTACATACCTTTATCATGGATGCATTCCTGGCAGGTGGTGCCGGTACGGAGGAAACTGACAATATGAAGCGTTGGCTGCTGAAACAGAAACAGACGCAGCTTTGGGAATCTACTCATGCTACGATGGATGCCGTCTATGCGCTGATGAGCAGCGGCATTGACTGGTTCGCAACTAAGGGTGAGACAACGGTCACACTCGGTAGCTTGACGGTTGAGCCCGACAGTAGAGAAGAGGGTACAGGTTATTTCAAAGAGACGTGGAACCGTAGTGAGATCCTTCCTGAGATGGGGAGGGTGACTGTCTCGCAAAAAGGCAATGCTCCGGCATGGGGAGCTCTCTACTGGCAATATTATGAAGAGATGGATAAAATCACCGGGACAGATGGCTCGCTCGATATTGAGAAGCAGCTGTTTGTGGAACAAACCGGTGCATCAGGCCCTGAGCTTGTGCGCATCACAGAAGAGAATCCACTGAGGGTAGGGGACAAGGTGATTGTTCGTCTTACGGTAAGAACAGACCGCGACCTTGAGTTTGTACATCTCAAAGATATGCGCGCTGCCGCTTTTGAGCCGGCTGAACAGATATCAGGGTTGAGATGGCAAAACGGTGTACCCTACTATCAGACATCGAAAGATGCCTCCACCAGCTTCTACTTCGATCTCTTGCCGCGGGGAACCTGGTTGTTTGAGTATGCAGTCTATGTGAACCGTACGGGAGGATATTCCAGCGGTATTACCACCATTCAGTGCATGTATGCACCTGAATTTACATCGCACAGTGAGGGAATGAGAATAAATGTTAAATAGTAGGCAGTCATTAAACTAAATCACTATTTTTGTATCAATAGTAATTATCAGTAAGAAATAGTTAATTAAAAAAAAGAGAGTAATGAGAAAATTGAGTCTTATTTTATTGTTTACAATCCTGGTAAGCGGCACTGCTTTTGCACAATTAAAGCCCCAGGCCGATATGGATTTCAAAAAAACGGAACATAACTTTGGCACCATAAAAGAGGAGATGGGGGCGGTATCTACTCAGTTTGAATTTATCAATACAGGCATGAGTCCGCTCATTATACAGCGTGTCGTTGCATCGTGCGGATGCACTACACCGAGTTACACCCGTGAACCGGTTTTGCCGGGCAAGAAAGGTACCATTTCAGCAAAATACTCTACCGTAGCTCGTCCGGGAAAGTTTAACAAGACCATTACCGTTTATACCAACGTCCCCGATACGGTCTATGTGCTCAGGATCAAAGGAAATGTGACTCTCAGGAAATAAAATCTATTTCCGGATTTGAAATACTAACCGAATGAGGTATCTTTGTGTAAGACTTCATTCGGTTTTTTTAATTTGATCAACAGATAATGGAACATCCCGAGAACGACCCGAAATACAACGGCCTCAATGTAAACAAAGGAGTGGTAAAACCGCCCAGTCTGAATCCCTACCTGAAGAAGCGTTTGAGGAGTAACTCCTATTCTGTGGCTGAGTATGTAGACGGCATTTTATCGGGTGACAGGGTGATCCTTAGTCAGGCTGTAACACTGGTGGAGAGCTCCCGCCCGGAGCATCAGGAAATAGCGCAGACCATTATTGAGCAATGCCTTCCTCATGCCGGGAATGCTATCCGTGTAGGTATCACAGGCGTCCCGGGTGCAGGGAAGAGTACCTCTATCGATGTCTTCGGGATGCATCTGCTGGAAAAAGGTCATAAGCTGGCCGTGCTGGCCATAGACCCCTCCAGTGAACGTTCCAAGGGCAGCATCCTGGGCGACAAGACACGGATGGAGAAGCTCTCCATGGAGAAGAACGCTTTTATCCGCCCTTCCCCTGCTGCAGGCTCATTGGGAGGCGTGGCCCGAAAAACAAGGGAATCGATTGTGCTCTGTGAGGCTGCCGGATTCGATTACCTGTTTGTGGAAACCGTTGGCGTGGGACAATCGGAGACCGCTGTCCAATCGATGGTTGATTTCTTCCTGTTGATTCAGCTTGCCGGAACAGGGGATGAGCTGCAGGGCATCAAAAGGGGTATCATGGAGATGGCAGACGGTATCGTGATCAACAAGGCCGACGGGGATAATATCGACAAAGCGAAGATGGCGCAACGGCAGTTACGCAATGCACTGCATCTCTATCCGCTGCCCGAATCAGGCTGGTCACCTGAGGTGCTGACCTATTCAGGTTATTACAACCTGGGCATTGTTGAAGTGTGGGATATGATTCACCGTTATATTGATTTGGTGAAACATAATGGTTTCTTCGAACGCAAACGCAGGGAACAGGCAAAATACTGGATGTTTGAAAGCATCAACGAGCAGCTGCGCAACGGTTTCTACCGTGATCCGGAGATTGCCGGACTGTTGGCCACACTGGAAGAAGAGGTGCTCAACTCCCGCAAAAGCTCTTTTGTGGCTGCCAGGGAAGCGCTCGAGAGGTACTATCAACAAGGAAAATAAAAAAAAATCCCGGTTTTGGTACATCGGAATAAACTTTTACTTAATTTTGCACTATCTGATAAGAAGGCGCACTCTTCTAACGGTTAGGAAAATTGTTTCTCAGGCAATGAATAGCAGTTCGATTCTGCTGTGCGCTACATTTGATTACCGTTATAATCCAATACCACCTTTTCATCATTTTCATCCCAATGCAACATCAAGTAGCATCATTGTGGCAAATCCTAACATGGCTCCGATGGTCGATAGGTCAGTTTCATTACCGGTTTGAGATTCGGGTATGAGTTCTTCGACCACAACAAAAATCATTGCCCCAGCTGCAAATGAAAGGGCATAGGGAAGCAATGGTGTCATGGTCAATACAAGGTATGCCCCAATAACTCCAGCTATAGGCTCTACAATTCCTGACATTTGTCCGTAATTAAAAGCCTTTAATCTTGAGAATCCTTCTCTTCTTAGGGGAATAGAAACGGCAGCACCTTCCGGAAAATTCTGCAAACCAATTCCCAGTGCCAATGCTACAGCCCCGGCAAGCACGCCTGCATCAGGATTATGGGCCAGAGCTCCAAAAGCAACCCCTACCGCCAGTCCTTCAGGTATGTTATGAAGGGTAATTGCCAATACAAGCAAAACACTCCTTTGCCATGTTGTTTTAACCCCTTCTGCTTTATCTATTGATAGTCCCAAGTGTAAGTGCGGCAATAACTTATCAATAAGAAATAAAAATGCTCCTCCACTTAAAAATCCAATGAGTGCAGGCATCCAGGGTAACGTACCACTTTCCTCAGCCATTTCTATTGCAGGTTTAAGAAGCGACCAAAAGCTAGCTGCAATCATTACTCCTGCTGCAAAGCCAAGCATAGAATTTAATATTTTTTTATTGATGGTTTTAAAGAAGAACACCATCGATGCCC
>JAENWZ010000410.1 GCA_016649795.1 Proteiniphilum sp.
CCGCAGATAGTGGAGAAGGAGATGGCACTCTACAGAACAAAACAGAACAAGTATGGTTTGCCGCTCGATAATCGCGCCAACTATGCGAAATCAGACTGGATCATGTGGACAGCAACACTCACCGGCGACAGGGATGACTTCGACGCGCTGGTTGACCCGGTATATAAGTATGTCAATGAAACCCCTTCACGCGTGCCGCTGAGTGACTGGCATGATACGGAGAATGCACAAAGAATGAATTTCAAGGCACGGTCAGTGGTAGGCGGTTTCTTTATAAAACTGCTCGAAGATAAGATAAAGACAAATAAGTGAACAGGTTATTGTTTAAAATGAATAGATCGATATGAACTGCACAAAGCTAAATTTTTTATTCTCTTTCCTCATTTTCTTTTTCATCACTGCAACCCTGTTCGCTGCTGATAAAACGAAAGCGACCATGGTGGAGAGACCCAACACAGAGGCTGTCAATGTCAACTATATACAGAACCGTGCACCGTTACAGCCGCAGCACTTTATCAAGCTGCCGGTGGGAAAGGTGAAACCACAGGGATGGTTGCTTAAGCATCTCGAGCTGCAGAAGGAGGGACTCAACGGCCACCTGAGCGAGATCAGTGCCTGGCTCGACAAGGAGAATAACGCCTGGTTGGGCACCGGCAACGATTATGGCTGGGAAGAGGTTCCCTACTGGCTCAAGGGATACGGTAACATGGCCTATATACTTGAAGATAAAGAGATGATCCGGGAGGCACAGTCATGGATCGAAGCGGTCTTCAAGAGCCGGCGTGAGGATGGTTACTTCGGACCCTATATCGAGAAAAACGGAAACCCTGACCTTTGGGGAAATATGATTATGATCTGGTGCCTGCAGTCCTATTACGAATATTCGGGAGATAAGCGGGTCATTGAGCTGATGACCGACTATTTCCAATGGCAGCTCGACCTGCCTGACGAGAAGTTCCTCGAAGACTACTGGGAGAACAGTCGCGGCGGGGATAACCTGCTGAGTCTCTACTGGCTCTATAATATTACCGGCGATAATTTCCTGCTGGAACTGGCGGAGAAGACACACCGCAACACGGCCAACTGGCGCCAGCGCTCTACGCTGCCCAACTGGCACAATGTGAATATAGCCCAGTGCTTCAGAGAACCGGCATCCTACTTCATGCTCTCAAAAGACTCGACCGACCTGATGGCTACCTACAACGTGCATCATCTGATCAGAAACACATTCGGACAGGTGCCGGGCGGTATGTTCGGCGCCGACGAGAATGCCCGTATGGGATATATCGACCCGCGA
>JAENWZ010000148.1 GCA_016649795.1 Proteiniphilum sp.
CCCGTTCATCACCGAAGACTCTCGGTTCTATAATGACGACTCCCTCAATTTCGGTTTTAACTATATTCATTGCTTCAGTTGTCATTTGTCAGCTCAGCGTTCAGCAGTCATCGTTCAGCTATAAGTTGTCAGCTCTCAGCTTTCAGCCTTCAGCTCTCAGCTTTCAGCCTTCAGTGTTCAGTTATCAATTCTTATTAAACTCAAATATCAAAACTTCGAAACCTATTTACCTACAAATCTCAAACTTTTCATTTTTCATTTTTAATTTTTCACTTTTCACTTCCCACATCCCAACTCTCAGTTCTCAATCAACTTCAGCAGATACTGACCGTACTGGTTCTTTTTCATTGGCTCCGCGATTCGTCTCAAATCATCTGATGTGATCCAGTCGTTATTCCATGCGATCTCTTCCAGACAGGCGATCTTTAATCCCTGTCGTTTCTCCAGTACCTCAATAAAGTTAGATGCTTCCGAGAGAGAATCGTGGGTACCGGTATCAAGCCAGGCAAAGCCCCTGCCGAACTGTTGCATCAGCAACTGTTCATCATGCAGGAACGTCTGATTGACTGAAGTGATCTCCAACTCTCCACGTGCCGACGGAGAAATCTGTTTTGCTATCTCCACTACCTTGTTGGGATAGAAATAGAGTCCGGTAACAGCCCAGTTCGATCGGGGATTGGCCGGTTTTTCTTCAATATTCAGCACCCGTCCATGCTCATCGAACTCAGCTACACCATACCGTTCCGGGTTGGTCACGTAATACCCGAACACGGTTGCCATCGCATTTTCCTCTGCATCTTTCACAGCCTGACGCAACCTCGTGGGAAATCCGTTTCCGTAGAAAATATTGTCTCCCAATACCAGACAGACTGAATCGTCTCCTACAAATTCTTCTCCAATGATAAATGCCTGAGCCAGTCCATCGGGAGAGGGTTGCTCAGCGTAAGTGAAACATACACCGTAGTCAGACCCATCCCCCAACAACCGCTTAAAACCCGGCAGATCAAGAGGTGTAGAGATGATGAGAATATCCCTTATACCTGCCAGCATCAACGCAGAAATAGGATAATAGACCATCGGTTTATCAAAAACGGGGAGCAGTTGCTTGGATACGCCCTTGGTGATTGGATAAAGTCGCGTTCCGGAACCGCCGGCTAATACGATACCTTTCATTCGATTCGTTTAATCATGTTACTTTTGCAAAGGTAAAAAAAGTTACGGGTATAAGGTTATCTGTTGCGTGTTAAATCGGGTCTGAGTCGTTTTGTCCTTTCAACAGACTGATTAAGTCTCCATTCCTCTATTTTTCTCTCATGACCTGAGAGAAGCACCTCCGGCACTTTCCACCCTTTATATACCGCCGGACGGGTGTAGACGGGCGGCGCCAGCAAGCCATCCTGAAAAGAATCGGAGAGGGCTGACTGTTCATCTCCAATAGCACCGGGGATAACACGCACGACGGCATCAGCAATCATGGCGGCCACCAGCTCTCCGCCGGTAAGTACAAAATCACCGATGGAGATCTCACGTGTGATGAGATGCTCCCTCACCCTGTAATCGACCCCTTTATAATGCCCGCAGAGGATGGTGATGTTCTGCATAAGTGAAAGCTCATTGGCGGAAGCCTGCGAGAACTGCTCACCATCGGGGGTTGTGAAGATCACCTCATCGTAATGACGCTGTTCCTTTAAAAAGGTGATGACGCGATCAATAGGTTCAATCTGCATCACCATGCCTGCTTCACCTCCAAAGGGATAATCGTCCACTCTTTTGTGCTTATCGAGCGTATAATCACGCAGGTTGTGCAGGCCAAATTCTACCAGTCCTTTCTCCTGAGCTCGCTTCAGTATGCTCGTGTGAAGAGCGCCTTCGATCATCTCCGGCAAAACAGTAATAATATCAATTCTCATGTTTCCTGTTAATTGAAAGTTATGGTCAGTTACAAGTGTTGAACATTTAACCAGACCAAAAATAGTGATAAAAAAAGATCAATCAAAAACTAATTTCCGGTCGGTGTTGTTGTAGTGCCCTGTTGCGAGCTACTTTCACCCTCCAGAACATCTTCGTTGGTGATACCACGCTGTACTCTTTTCATGGAGGTCTTCAAATCACCAAAACGATAGGTCACGCTCAGACGAAGAGTACGCATGGGCTGATTGGAGATGCTCTCCTGCCAAAAACCTTCACCGGTGGTTGTAGCGCTATTTTTTCTATATTTCGAAAAAAGATTCTGCAAGTTAAGTGAAACATCCAACTTCTTATCGAGGAAGCTCTTCATCATACTGAAAGAGTAGAAATAGAAGGGCGTCTGCTTCGTCTGTAACTGAACACGGCTCATAAATGCTCCTCCGTTGGCTCCCAGACGAAAATCTTTGGGTAGGGTGAAGGTGAGTCCCCCGAAAGCGCGACCTGAGAAGCCGCTGTTGCGCAAGGCACTGTCCTCGGTGCTTTGTATATCAGTATAGTTCACACCACCATTGAGATAGGTGCGGATTATCTGAGAAGGAGTCCAGCTGACATAGAGATTGGTCCCCACAGTCTGGTTGCGGCCTATGTTGTCGTAAGTGCTGTGTGTCACTCCATCGCGGATAAAACTGTATCTTGTGACAGCGTTCTTCGCAAAGGAGTAGCTGAGCGTAGCGTTGAAGTTCAGCTTCTGTGAGAAGGTGCCATAATTGATATTGAAATTGTGTTGCTGCTCCGCATCGAGATGACGGTTCCCATAGCTGATGTTGTTCGGGTCCACATCGTTGATATAGGGATTCAGATACCAGATACCCGGGCGCGAGATACGCATATTGTAACCACCCCTGAGCGTCTGCGTCATGCCTAACTGATAGGAGAGTGCGACCGAAGGTACCATATCGAAGAAACGTGTTTCTATAATGGTATCCAAATCATTGCTCATAAAATGTATCTCCTGCTCAGTCTGTTCGCCGCGAAGACCGAGCTTCAATCCCATCTTGCCGGATTTAAACCCGTAGCCGGCATAACCGGAGGTTATATTCTGCGAATGATCCAGATCGTTCTTCCTGTCCAAATCAGGCTTCCATGCTTGGTCATCGACATCGAAGAAAGAATGGTCGGCACGACTGGAATTATCCCTGAAAATATATTTTATTCCGGCTTCAATACTGTGTTTTCCGTTTAACGGGTTCACATAATCCACCTGTCCGGTATGCTCTCTGCCGCCGGCATTATTCTCACTTTTGAGCTGATATCCGTCAGGATAATAAAAAGTATCATTGATATCAATCACATTGTCATATTCACTGTCATACTCACTGTCATTAGGATCATGTTCGAAACGATAGGATGCTGTAAACATCTCCCCTTTTCTACTGAAGCTGCGCTGATAATCAGCCGAGAGGTTTATCCCCCCGAATTGGGAGATGCTGTTGCTTCGGGTATTGTAGGAATAGGTGCGGGCTCCTGATGAACTTGCTTCCTGCATGGATAGTGAATTGAATTTACCACCAAAACGTGATGCAGAGAGATTGAAGAGATTCAATGTATCCGGTTCGAAGCTGAAGGTACCTGAAAGGAAAAGCCCGCCACCCTCGCTTTCGCTTGTACCCATTTGTGTCAATTGATTAGCAGGTGCTGTCTCTTCACGGGTGAAGCTTGATTCGGAGGCGGGACGGGTGTGTTGAAAATAACCTGCATTTCCGGTGAATCCGACCTTGCCATACTTGGTAGCCAGATAGGCATTACCTCCATAACCGCCAAAAGTATCACCATTGGCTCCCACGGAACCTGAATAGCCATCGTCGGCACGCTTATCCGTGATGATATTGATGATGCCCCCTATCCCTTCGGCATCATACCTGGCACCCGGGTCGGTAATCACTTCAATATCTTTAATGCTGCTGGCAGGCATGCTTTTCAACACCTGTGACGGATTACCGGAGATCATATTAGAAGGTTTCCCGTTCAGGTAGATCTTAAAGTTGGATGAGCCTTTCAGCTGAATCTCATCTTCTCCGTCCACAGTAATGAGCGGGACCTTACGCAACAGATCAAGCACATTGGAGGTAGTCGCTTCAGGGTCGTCCTGAACACTGTAGGTTAACTTATCTATCTCCACCTTCACCAGGGGTTTCTGGGCGGTCACACTCACCTCCTCGAGCAGCACAGATGTCTCTGTCATCGCTACCACACCTATATCTAACGGGTTTTGAGAGGTGGCGACCTCAACCCTCTTTTCCAGGTCATTCATCCCTACATAATGGAAGCTGAGGATATATTTCCCGGGGGCAAGTATGGTGGAGAAAGTACCGTCCTCCTGCGTTGCCATTTTTTTGACAACAATGGCAGGAGCGGCTTCCCGCGCTACCGAAATAGTAGCATAGGGCAGTTCGGCATTATCTGCTGCCGACACCAGTTTTCCTTTCACTGTAACGGATTGAGCGACGATACTCGCTGAGAGAATAAAGTAAATGATTAGAATAAACGCTTGTTTCATTGAGGACTTAAATTAGATTCATGAATTTGAAGCGTTAAAAGTACATATTAAAACCTTATCATTATTTATAGAAACACCATTGTTACGAATATTTAGTAAAGGGTGTGGAATTTTTTTTCTATTTTTGCATAAATTTACAATCAGTTATTCTATGCTTTCTATTTTCCTATCTGTCGTCTCAGGCATTCTTGTGGGTTATCTATTACGAAAAACAGCTTTCGTGAAATATGTTAGCTCCCTTCTTAGCGTGGTAATCATGCTATTACTATTCTTTCTTGGTGTCTCAGTCGGTATCAATCAACAGGTGGTGAATAATTTTGCGTCTATAGGAATGGACGCATTTATTCTGACTGTTGGAGGAACCCTGGGAAGTTTACTCTGTGCGAAACTGATCTATCGGAAGTTTTTCAAAAAGAGGGGGGAGTGAGAGCATGAAACAATCCCTTCTTTATCTTCTTCTTTTTGCAACAGGTGTGGTGCTGGCACTTGCCGGCATGATGCCGGAAGCGTTGCTGGACAGTGCAATTTCTAAATGGGTACTTTATCTGCTTCTCCTCCTTGTGGGGATACAGATCGGCTCCGGAAAGAACCTGTTTACCGCGTTGAAAAGATATGGCGCAAGGATTATGCTGGTGCCCCTGGGCACAACTGTTGGCACGTTTGGAGGTGTGGCGCTGGTGAGCCTGTTGTTACCGGAGAGAAGCCTGACCGAATGCATGAGTGTAGGTGCGGGATTTGCCTACTATTCATTATCGAGTATCCTGATCACAGAGTTCAGAGGAGCTGAACTGGGTACGATAGCGCTGCTGGCGAACATTATGCGTGAATTCAGCGTTCTTATCCTGGCACCGTGGATGGTGAAAAAGTTCGGAATGCTGGCACCTATCTCAGCCGGAGGTGCTACCACGATGGACACCACGCTGCCGATAATTACAAAATATGCGGGTTCGGAATATGTGGTGATTGCTCTTTTTCACGGAATGATCATCGACTTCTCAGTCCCACTATGGGTCACCTTTTTTTTAAGTTTATAATTTCAAAATTATCCCCATTATGCGTGCTCTTATTAATGCGTTTATTATACATCTAACTATCAATATCCTGGTTTACCTGAAGGGATATCATGCTTTTGAAGGTAAAAAGTGGGGACGTATCATACTCACTATTCTCTTCGGTTCGGAGCTGCTGATATATGCTACGGGCTTTTTCTTTTTCCGACATCTCCCCGTTCCCGTCACTCAACTGATCCGGGTGATGGGAACCAGCTGGATGCTCTTTCTCCTCTATGCAGGGGGATTGTGGCTGATCATTGACCTTATCTACCTGATCTGGAAAAAGCAGTTGCACAAACCGTGGCAATCGTTAAAAATGCAGTCTCAGCGATTGAGTATTCTCTTTTTTCTTGTGCCAATCCTTATTGTGGCAGGTATCATGACGCACGGCAAGTACAGGTTTATGCATCCTGTGGTGC
>JAENWZ010000001.1 GCA_016649795.1 Proteiniphilum sp.
CGTCCTTTTTCAGCAACAACATCGAGATCAAAATCTGCTATTTCTCTTCTCAGGTTTTGTCTTGCCTGCTCTTCATCGATAAACGATATTCCATAGCGCAGGCGTAGTGTCTTTGTTCCATCAGAAAAATGAAGAACGATATTGGCGTTTCTGCCAGTGGCCGCGTGTGACGACACAGACAGACCATCCCGGAGAGAGCTCACCTCCCGCGGCGCAATCTCGGGTTCAAGATAAAGATAGACTCTTGTATGATTGGCTAACTGCTGATAACCTGAGACAGCCTTACCATCCCATTTTAAAACGCCCTGGCGTGAATTGAGCACCAGATGGGTAGCATCGTTGCCGTTAAACGTCAACGCGTATAGGGCAGACTGGTGTGAGAGGGCATACTTTACATCTATCCCATGATCGTCCAGATAGACTGTGTAACCATAGGGTGTGATCTTCTCATTATCGTAACTATATGATATCACAGGCTTCAGATCTGCCCCATCTCCCTGATAAGGGCTTAAATTAAACGCGGAGCTGCCTCTGTGACTGGTCACCACAACCGGCAAACCGGACAATTGATCGCTGGTGAAATCTCCCCGTTCGGGATAAACACGCAACATGCTGTTGGGTAAATGAATGGTAGGATAAGTAGGCACTAAAAGATGACTGATGTTTCCCATATATGGATTCACATAGTCCACAACATCCTGCTTATTCAACTGCGCATGGATATTTCCTGTTAGTAAGAGTAAGAATAGAAGCAGAAAAGTTCTAATTTTGTTCATCTCACAGATCGTTTTTATACTGACACTGAGCCAAAAAGGGTAAAAAAGGAGTTGACATATCGGCCATTTAATTGAATACCCGGGCTGTTTACAGCACAAATTTAGTTATTTTATCTGCATAAAGAGAAATTTGTTCTATTTTTGTCATAAGTAGAAGAAAACGATCTTACTATAGGGTTGTTTTTAAACTACATGACTGATGATATTCCATAAAGTTAAAATATAAAATGATGAACCAAAACACATTTCTAGGTCTTATTGAGCAAAGTGTCAGGAACCATTGGGAGCTGCCGGCCATGACTGGCTTCCAGGGTAAAACGCACTATTACAAAGATTTTGCTCGTGAGATTGATCAGTTGCATGATTTTTTCAAAGCTGCCGGCATTCAGAGGGGTGACAAAATTTCTGTATGTGGAAAAAACTCTGCCAATTGGGCGATAGCCTTTTTCGCCACTCTCTCCTACGGGGCGGTATCGGTTAGTATTCTGCATGAGTTCGATAAGGATAGCGTGCAATTCATTGTCGATCACTCCGATTCAATCATGTTTTTTACCGACGACAACATCTGGCAGGATATTGATGAAAGCAAGCTCCCCAAAATAGAAACAGTGATTTCTCTCAATAACTTCTCACTGCTGAAATCATCTTCTGAGGCGTCCACCAAATTTGCCGGGGAGGCACCTGCTTATTTCGGGAAGAAGTATGAAAAGGGTTTTTTCGTGAATGACATCTCCTTCAGAACAGAAAAGCCGGAAGAGCTGGCGGTGATCAACTACACCTCAGGAACGACCAGCAGCCCCAAGGGTGTGATGATTCCCTACCGGAGCTTATGGTCTAACACCAGGTTTGCCAACGACTCACTTGAGTTTATCCATGCTGGTGACAACATCGTCTGTATGTTGCCCATGGCGCATACCTACGGGCTTGCATTCGAGATTCTCAACTCTATCTCTATGGGATGTCATATTCATTTTCTGGGTAAGACACCCTCCCCTAAAGTGTTGCTCGAAGCATTTGCCAGAGTGAAACCCAAGCTGGTGCTGGCTGTTCCGCTTATTATCGAAAAAATTGTCAATAAGAGTGTACTCCCCAAGCTGCAAGAGGGTGCCGCCAGGGTACTCACAAAAATCCCACTTCTCGATTCCTTCGTGTATGCGAAAGTACGTAAGTCAATGATTGAAGCATTCGGAGGTAATCTGATAGAGGTGACGATTGGCGGTGCCGCCATCAACCCCGATGTGGAGAAGTTCCTACGGAAGGTAAAGTTCCCTTACACCGTAGGTTTTGGAATGACCGAATGTGGACCGCTTGTCTCCTACTCCTACTGGACTGATTTTAAAGAACACTCCTGCGGCAAGATCGTCGACAGGATGCAGGTGAGGATAGACTCGAATGATCCGCAAAACAGAGTGGGTGAGATCCAGGTGAAAGGCAGCAATGTGATGCTGGGATACTACAAAAACGAAGAGGCCACGAAGGAGACCTTTACCGACGATGGATGGCTGAAAACAGGTGATCTGGGGTTGCTGGACAAGGATAATTTTGTCTTTATCAAAGGGCGGGATAAAAATATGATCCTGGGACCCTCCGGACAGAATATCTATCCGGAAGAGATCGAAGAGAAGATCAACGGATCACCTTTTGTGAATGAGTCGCTGGTCATCGAAGAGAACAGGAAGATCGTCGCGCTTATTGTCCCCGACTTCGATGTTTTGAAGGAATATGGCATTGCCGGTGACCAGCTGACGCCTTTCTTTGAGCATCTCATCACAGAGATCAACGCAAAACTACCCAACTACAGCAAGATCACATCCTTCCGCATACGTGAGGAAGAGTTTGAGAAAACACCCAAGCGAAGTATCAAGCGATATAAATATCAGCAGAAGTAAGTTAGTCAACCCACACATATGCAAAGAAGTCTAAACATTACGTTTAGACTTCTTTATTGACGATATGCCGGCATCCTCTCTATATCAGTACTCACTCCAGCTTTTGATTTCTATATCCTCCAGCTCCATTTTACAGAAGGCGGTGATGAAAGCGCTTGCCAGACGGGCGTTGGTGATAAGCGGAATATTGTAATCCACTGCACCGCGACGGATGATATAGCCATTGGTCAGCTCTCTCCTGGTCACATCTTTGGGTATATTGATGATCAGATCAAATTTCTTGTCGGCAATCATCTGCATGATGTTGTTCTCCCCATCCTCATCCGGCCAGTTCACGTCGGTGGCATTGATGCCGTTGTCCACAAGGAACCTCTGCGTACCGTGACTGGCATAAAGTGCATACCCTTTCTCTCCCATAAGCCTGCATGCTTCCAGCAGATCTACTTTCGACTTCATCTCACCCGAAGAGATAAGGATAGCCTTCTCCGGTATTCGGTAACCTACAGAGAGCATAGACTTAAGAATGGCATCAGAAAAATCCTCCCCGATGCATCCCACTTCACCGGTGGAGGACATATCCACCCCCAGCACAGGATCGGCATTCTGCAAGCGGGAGAAGGAGAACTGGGACGCCTTCACTCCTACATAATCCAGATTGAACACGGAGCTGTCGGGTTTCACAAAGGGTGCATCCAGCATAATGTGAGTGGCCGTCTCAATGAAATTATGTTTTAACACTTTAGAGACGAAAGGAAAGGAGCGCGATGCCCGCAGGTTACACTCTATCACCTTGATCTCATTGTTCCTGGCAAGATATTGAATATTGAACGGGCCGCTGATGTTCAACTCCATGGCAATCTGTTTGGATATTTTCTTCACACGGCGCATCGTCTCGAGATAGAGCTTCTGGGCAGGGAAGACGAGTGTGGCATCGCCCGAATGGACACCGGCAAACTCCACATGTTCCGAGATAGCATATTCAACCACCTCGCCCTCACGGGCTACCGCATCGAACTCAATCTCTTTGGCATTCTGCATGAAAGAGGATACCACCACCGGGTGCTCCTTCGACACATTGACCGCCATCTTCAGGAAGATATGCATCTGTTCTCTGTCGTAACATACATTCATGGCAGCACCTGAGAGCACGTAGGAAGGGCGAATTAACACAGGAAAACCCACCTCCTCTACAAAAGAGTCTATCTCGTCGAAGCTGCTCATCTCTTTCCAGCGGGGCTGGTCTATGCCCAGCTCATCGAGCATGGCGGAGAATTTATGCCTGTTTTCCGCGCGGTCGATGGAGAGGGGTGATGTACCTAATATCGGCACATCCTGCCTGTGCAGCTTCATTGCCAGGTTGTTGGGTATCTGTCCTCCTACGGAGACGATCACTCCTTTTGGATTTTCTATCTCAATCACATCCAGTACACGCTCAAAGGTGAGCTCATCAAAATAGAGCCTGTCGCACATGTCGTAATCAGTCGATACTGTTTCGGGATTGTAGTTGATCATTACCGACTGGTATCCCAGATCACGTGCCGTCTGTACCGCGTTCACAGAGCACCAGTCGAACTCCACCGATGAACCGATCCTGTAGGCACCTGAACCCAGCACAATCACCGATTCACCCTCCTCTTTACGTGGAGTGTAGGCCTTCTCAGAGCCATAGGTGAAATAGAGATAGTTTGTCTTATCGGGATGCTCGGAAGCAACGGTGTTGATACGACGAACCACCGGCAGGATATGCAGGCTCTTCCTGTGATTCCGTACCCTGATCAACTCATCCTCTACTGTTCCCTGAGGTTCCTCCACAAAGCGGGCAACCTGGAAGTCAGAGAATCCGAGCCTTTTTGCCTCTCTCAGTACCTCTTCCGGAAGCTCTTCTATCCTGTTGTAGGCAGACAGCTTCCTGGAATAGTTGTAGATATTCTCCAGCTTCTCCAAAAACCAGCGGTCGATCTTTGTGAGCTCCTCAATCTCTCCTACACTGTAACCTTTGTCAAAAGCATCAGCAATGGCGAAGATGCGCAGATCGGTCGGTTTGGAAAGTGACTCCTCCACATTTTCGAACGTTATTTCGCTATTGCCTACAAAACCGTGCATCCCCTGCCCGATCATGCGCAGTCCCTTCTGTATGATCTCTTCAAACGACTGACCGATGGACATGATCTCACCCACAGATTTCATGGAGGAACCAATCTCGTGGCTCACACCATAGAACTTATTAAGATCCCAACGCGGGATCTTCACAATCATATAATCCACTTTCGGAGCTACATAAGCCGAATTGGCGGTACCCATCTCTCCGATCTGGTCGAGTGTGTACCCCAGCGCCAGCTTGGTGGCCACGAAGGCCAGCGGATAACCCGATGCTTTGGATGCCAGCGCTGAAGAGCGACTCAGACGGGCATTGATCTCTATGATGCGGTAGTCGTTCGTGACAGCGTTGAAAGCGTACTGTATATTACACTCACCAACGATACCGATATGGCGGACTGTACGCCTTGCAATATCCTCCATCAAAGAGATCTGTTCTTTGGTAAGAGTGATGATCGGTGCCACCACAATACTTTCGCCGGTGTGGATACCCAGTGGATCGAAGTTCTCCATCGGCACCACGGTGAAGCAGTGGTCGTTATTATCACGGATCACCTCAAACTCAATCTCCTTCCACCCTTTAAGGCTCTCCTCCACCAATATCTGGCTGGAGAACGAGAGGGCACTCTTGCAGAGCTCCACGAACTCTTTCTCATCTGCACAAATACCGGAACCCTGTCCCCCCAGCGCATAGGCGGATCGTACCATAATAGGAAAACCAATCTCATGAGCTGCTGTCAGTGCATCTTCCAGGTTTTCCACCGCGCGTGACTGCGGTGTTTTCACCTCTATCTCATCCAGCTTCCTGACGAACAGATCACGGTCCTCCGTAATCATGATCGCTTCCACCGATGTTCCCAGCACACGCACCCCGTACTTGTTGAGCGTACCGCTCTGGTACAACTCCGTACCGCAGTTCAGCGCTGTCTGTCCGCCGAAGGCCAGCAGGATGCCATCCGGTTTCTCTTTCTGTATAACCTTCTCTACGAAAAAGGGTGTGATAGGCAGGAAATAGACAGTGTCGGCCACACCCTCCGATGTCTGAATGGTGGCTATATTCGGGTTGATCAGCACCGTTTCAATGCCTTCCTCACGCATTGCTTTCAGTGCCTGTGAACCGGAATAATCAAACTCCCCCGCCTGTCCGATCTTCAGGGCACCGGAACCCAGTAAAATAACTTTCTTGATTGATTGATCCATTAATTGATGTGTTGATGTGTCGATTTAACGATGTGCCGATTTGATGATTTGATGATTTGATGATTTGGTGATGAGCTAATCTGCTAATCTGTTAATCTGCTAATCAACTAATCACCGAATCTGCTAATCACTTATACTCTCCCCAGTGCTTAATCTCAATATCATCCTCTGAGATCTTACAGAACGCTTTGATAAAGGCACTTGCCAGACGAGCGTTCGTGATAAGAGGAATATTGAAGTCGATGGCGCCGCGACGGATCTTGTAGCCGTTTGTCAGTTCCCTTTCTGTAAGGTTTTTCGGAATGTTGATGACCAGATCGAATCTCTTCTCTGCAATCATTTCGTTCACCTTCAGCCCGGTACCAACGTCATCCGGCCAGGCTACGAAACTGCTCTCCACTCCGTTTTCCGTCAGGAACTTCTGCGTACCGCCGGTTGCGAAAAGGCAGTATCCGTTTTGTTGCAACAATCGGCAGGCATCCAGCAGGTCCACCTTCGATTTCGTACCACCCGAGGAGACCATGATGTTCTTTTTGGGAATGCGGTAGCCTACAGCCAACATGGAAGTGAGCAGTGCATCATCGAAATGGGTGCCAATGGCCCCGACTTCTCCGGTCGATGCCATATCCACTCCAAGTACCGGATCGGCTTTCTGCAGGCGGGTAAAGGAGAACTGAGAGGCTTTGATCCCCACATAGTCGAGATCGAAAGCCGACTTCTCCGGCTTCTCCACCTGTATATCAAGCATCACTTTCGTTGCAAGCTCTATAAGGTTTATCTTGAGAACTTTAGATACAAACGGGAATGATCTGGAAGCTCTCAGGTTGCACTCTATCACTTTGATATCATTCTCTTTTGCCAGGAACTGAATATTGAATGGACCGGAGATATTCAATGCTTTGGCAATCTCACGTGTGATCTGTTTGATTCTTCTTACCGTCTGCACATATATCTTCTGTGGCGGGAACTGAATGGTGGCATCCCCCGAGTGGACACCGGCAAACTCCACATGTTCGGAGATGGCGTAGACCACCAGCTCTCCGTTCTGGGCGACCGCATCCATCTCAATCTCTTTGGCATATTCCACAAATTCCGACACCACCACCGGATATTTATTCGACACCTCGGTCGCCAGCGTGAGGAAGCGCTCCAGCTCATCCCTGTTGGAGCAGACGTTCATCGCTGCACCCGAGAGCACGTAGGAAGGGCGTACCAGCAGCGGGAAGCCCACCTCATCCACGAACAGGTGTATATCATCGAGCGTGGTGAGCTCTTTCCACCGAGGCTGGTCGATATGCAACCTGTCGAGCATGGAAGAGAACTTATGACGGTCCTCAGCGTTATCGATGCTACTCGCGGAAGTACCCAGAATGTGCACCCCTGCGTTGTCCAGTTTCACTGCCAGGTTGTTGGGTATCTGTCCCCCTACCGAGACGATGACGCCGTGCGGGTTTTCGAGTTCAATAATATCCATCACCCGCTCATACGACAGTTCATCGAAATAGAGCCGGTCGCACATATCATAGTCGGTCGACACCGTTTCGGGGTTGTAGTTGATCATCACAGAGCGGTATCCCTCTTTACGGACGGTGGTCAGCGCATTCACCGAGCACCAGTCGAACTCGACCGACGAGCCTATACGATAGGCCCCCGACCCCAGCACGATCACCGAGCGGCGATCGCCCAGGTAGTGCACATCGTTCTCCGATCCGTTGTAGGTGAGATAGAGGTAGTTGGTCTGCGCGGGATACTCAGCCGCCAGCGTATCTATCTGCTTTACCACCGGGAGAAGACCCCGTCTCTTTCTGTAGGCACGGATAATCCGCGGATATTCATCTTCTGTTTGCTCTTTCCAGATGGCTCTGGCAACCTGAAAGTCGGAGAAACCCTGTTGCTTGGCCACCTGCAGCAGTTCATCGAAACCGTTGTTATTCTCTTTTCCGAAATCAACCGATTCGGGCCTGTATGCTTCCAGTGATTCAGCTGTAAGGATGATATTGTACAATTTACGCAGGAACCATCTGTCTATTTTTGTCAGCTCATGGATCTGATCTACTGTATATCCTTTGCGGAACGCTTTGCTGATAACGAAGATGCGCTGATCAGTCGGCTCATGTAGTGCTTTGTCTATATCATCGATCTTCAGCTCCTTGTTCTCCACGAAGCCGTGCATCCCCAGCCCGATCATGCGGAGCCCCTTCTGTATAGCCTCCTCAAAGGTGCGGCCGATGGCCATGATCTCGCCTACCGACTTCATGCTGGAGCCGATCTCTTTCGATACGCCGCTGAACTTACCCAGATCCCAGCGGGGGATCTTAACGACAATATAATCGAGTGCCGGCTCAAAGAAGGCACTGGTAGATTTGGTGACAGAGTTCTTCAGGTCGAAGAGCCCGTAGCCCAGTCCCAGCTTGGCAGCGACAAATGCCAGCGGATAGCCGGTAGCCTTGGAGGCCAGTGCCGAGGAGCGGCTCAGACGGGCGTTCACCTCTATCACGCGGTAGTCTTCCGATTCCGGGTCGAAGGCGTACTGCACGTTGCACTCTCCCACGATACCGATATGGCGGACAATCTTGATGGCCAGCTCCCGCAGCTTATGATACTCTGTATTGGTAAGTGTCTGCGAGGGGGCCACCACGATGCTTTCGCCGGTGTGTATGCCTAGCGGGTCGAAGTTCTCCATATTGCAGACGGTGATGCAGTTGTCGTAGCGGTCCCGTACCACCTCATACTCAATCTCCTTCCACCCCTTCAGCGACTTCTCTATCAGCAGCTGATCGGAGTAGTTGAACGCTTTGCCGGCGAGTGCCTTCAGCTCCTCTTCATTGTTACAGAAGCCGGAACCCAGTCCGCCCAGGGCATAGGCAGCACGCACAATGATGGGATAGTCCAGCGTGTCTGCGGCCTGTAACGCATCAGCCATCGAAGCGACGGCAAAGCTTTGGATGCTCTTCACACCAATCTGATCGAGCTTCTTCACGAACAGATCGCGGTCTTCCGTATCCATGATCGCCTGTACCGGTGTACCCATCACCTGCACATCATATTTCTCGAACACACCCGACTGATAAAGCGCTACACCGCAGTTCAATGCTGTCTGTCCGCCGAAGGCGAGCAGAATACCGTCGGGTCGCTCGCGGGCGATCACCTTCTCCACGAAGAAGGGTGTCACAGGGAGAAAGTATATCTTGTCGGCCGATCCTTCCGATGTCTGTACCGTAGCAATATTGGGATTGATCAGAATCGTCTCCACACCCTCCTCACGTAACGCCTTGAGTGCCTGCGATCCGGAGTAGTCAAACTCTCCCGCCTCGCCAATCTTCAATGCCCCCGAGCCCAGGATAAGGGCTTTTTTCACTTTGGTCATCCCCTCGGCAGGTGACGGGGTTATATCTTGTAGAAATAAACTGTTGTGATCCATTCTTTGCATTTTATCCATTAAAGCATCTTTACAAAATCCTCAAAGAAAAACCTTGTGTCGGTAGGTCCCCCGGCAGCTTCGGGATGAAACTGTACCGAGAAGAAGGGTTTGGTTTTGTGCCGTATCCCCTCGTTGGTACCGTCGTTCATGTTCACGAAGTAAGGCTCCCACTCTGTTCCCAGGAGCGATTCATCCACGGCGTAACCATGGTTTTGCGAGGTGATGAAACAGGTATTTGTTCCCACTTTCCGTACCGGTTGATTGTGGCTGCGGTGCCCGTATTTCAGCTTGTAGGTGCTGGCTCCCGCCGCCTTGGAGAGGAGTTGGTTTCCCATGCAGATGCCGAAAACGGGCTTCTCCTTTTGCATCGCCTCACGGATATGATCTACTGTGATCCTGCAATAATCGGGATTACCGGGTCCGTTGGAGATAAAGAGACCGTCATAATTGATATGGCTGAAATCATAATCCCACGGTACCTGGATCAGCCGGATCTTCTCTTTGATGAGCTCCCGTACGATGTTCAGCTTCACACCACAATCGATCAGCACCACCTTCTTCTCTCCCTGCCCATATTCGATCACCTCTTTGCAGCTCACTTTTGCCACCTGGTTCTCGTTCTCCGGATCGTAAAAACCCACCTCATTCTCCTCGTCATATACTATCTTGCCCAGCATGGATCCTTTTTCCCTCAGTATCTTGGTGAGCATGCGCGTATCAACACCGTAGATCCCGGGAATACCCTCTTCCTTCAGCCATGCTCCAAGGCTTTTCTCTCCGTTCCAGTGCGAATAATCGTCGCAATAATCCTGTACGATGAGTCCGTTTACGTGGATCCGTTCGGACTCAAAAAAATCGGAAACTCCGTTTGTTTCGCTCTGGGCGGGAACTCCGTAATTTCCGATGATGGGATATGTAAGTGTTAAAATCTGTCCTTCGTAAGAGGGGTCTGTCAGGCTCTCGGGGTAACCGACCATGGCCGTATTGAAAACCACTTCTCCCGATGATGCCTTATGAGCTCCAAACGATTGTCCGTGAAAAACTAACCCGTTTTCAAGGATCAACCGCACCGGTTTGTCTCTGTGCATAGTGCCTATATTGTTTTGTTGAATTGATACCTTCAGATATTAAGATACAAAGGTAAAAAAAAATCTGAAACGTTACAATAGTCCGGCCACATTGGATAAAACATTTTATGAAGGATCCGTAGAGTGAAGAGAGGCTCTTCTGCCAAAAAAAGTTGTATATTACAGTTTTATTGAACGCTGGGCCTGTTATTAATAAAATTGTTTCCGAAAGGTGACTTTAAAACTATTTGATCAACAAACGACATGAAATACCAACGTTTCTATATTTTTAACAAAATTAAATCGCTTTCAACTGTTTATAGAGGTGTAATCTTATACAATGAGTATAAATGTACAGACAGCATATAATTTTTAGCCAGTATAAATATGAATAAGATCGCAATAATTGGGAATTATCCCCCCCGTAAATGTGGTATTGCCACGTTTACAAAAGATTTAAATGACGGAATAAAGGAGAATGGTGTGACCACAGCAGTGGTTGCGATGAATGACGGTTTAAACCGGTATGATTATCCGGACGATGTGGTCTTTGAAATTGAACAGAATGTGATGGCATCCTACATCAACGCCGCCGAATATCTGAATTCAAATAACTTTGATGCGGTGATCGTGCAGCATGAATTTGGCATTTATGGTGGCCAGGACGGTATACACATTATTCAATTGCTGAAGCGTCTACGCATACCCGTAGTCACCACGCTGCATACGGTGATAGACGATCCCACAGAAAACCAGAGAGTAGTGGTCAATGAGCTCGCACGCATCTCAGAAAAACTCGTTTGTATCTCACAAAAAGGGATTGAACTGCTACATACTATCTACGGTATCCCCGAATCAAAATGTCTGCACATACACCATGGTGTGCATCAAAAAAGGACTATTGATATCTATAGTTTGAGAAAGAAGCTGGGTGTGGAGAATAAAAAGGTGTTGCTCACCTTTGGTCTTCTTTCCAGAAACAAATCAATCGAGGTAGTTATCAACGCATTACCTGATGTGGTGAAAAAACATCCCGACACAGTCTATATTGTTCTGGGGGCTACACACCCACATGTAGTAAAGCATGAGGGGGAAGACTACCGGCTCATGCTCATCAGGCTTGTGAATAAATTGAAACTGGAGAAGAATGTGATCTTTATTAATCGGTTCGTCTCCAATGAGGAGCTCTTCAGTTACCTGGAATTGTGTGATATTTATGTGATTCCCTACCTGGGTGAAAAACAGATCTCATCGGGGACACTCATCTATACCATGGGAGCGGCCAGGCCCATCATCTCCACACCCTTTTGGTATGCCAAAGAGATGCTCGCCAATGAGAGAGGGTTGTTATTCGATTTCAAAAGTTCGGATCAGCTGAGCGAAAAAATAAATGCACTCCTTGGTGATGAAGAGAAAAGAAAGACCATCGCGCAGAATGCATTTAACCTGGCCAAGGAGTGCTATTGGCCCAAGATCGGTCAACAGTATTATGATCTTGTAGACCGGATGATTGCAGAAGACAAAGTAAGAGCCAGCGCTGAGCCGCTGCCGGTAATGGAGTCCAAGTTTGTCCTTCCTCCCATCAACCTGGATCATTTTCGTTTCTTAACGGACTACACGGGCATCTTGCAGCATGCCAAATACAATGTACCCGACAGGAATCATGGCTATTGTACGGACGATAATGCCCGGGCACTGCTGTTGACGGTGATGCTGCAGAACGAGGTGCAGGATGTGGATGAAGTAAACAGGCTCACCAGCATATACTTGTCGTTTCTCGATTACGCGTACAATCCCCTCAACGGGAAGTTCAGAAATTTTATGAACTATGAAAGAATGTGGCTGGATAAGGAAGGGTCGGAGGACTGCATTGGCCGTGTAACCTGGGCCATGGGATTCACATCGGCCTACACCAATGTGTGCAATTTTCATTATCATTCCAACCACTTGTTTGAAAGGGTACTGGAATCAATAGAGACGTTAACCCATCCGCGGGCCTTGTCCTACGCGACACTGGGGTTGGTACATCATGCCAAAGTGCATGAAGCAGATACAGTGATTGAGAAACTGGCACACTGTTCAATGAAACTCTACGCCATGTTTGATAAAACCATTGATGAGGAATGGCTCTGGTTCGATGAAAAGGTGAGTTATGCCAACAGCCGCATCCCCCATGCCATGATCCATGCAGGGATGTTTTTAAATGACAAGTTGATGACTCAACGGGGATTGAAAGTGCTGGATTGGCTCATAGAAAAACAATTCAGCAATGGCATCTTCTCCCCCGTAGGCAATAACGGGTGGCTGACCCCACAAGGAAAGGCACCGTTCGATCAGCAGCCGCTTGAAGCCAATGGCATGATAGATGCCTGCCTACAGGCAGAGGCTTATGTGAAGGATGGGACCTATGCCGATTATGCACTGAAAGCTTTTTATTGGTTCACAGGTGAGAATGAGTGCGCACAGCCGGTCTATGATTTTGCCACGGGTGGTTGTCGTGACGGTCTTCATCCGGGTGGGGTGAACCTGAACCAGGGGGCAGAGTCGACCATCTCATGGCTTATGTCATTGATGAGCATTTCATTTTATCTCCGCAACAAAAAATAATTACACGTATGATACAAATGCATAGGCATCCCATAAAAATTTTTCCCTCCTCGAGGCGTACACTTGTTCGGCCCTTTATACCGAGCAACAAATCCCAAGTGGAGCATATCCTTTTCAGAGCTTTCTCCACCTCTAAAAAAGAGAGAAAGTATATACTCGATAGTATTTATGAACGGATTGAAGTGCCTCTGAAGACAATCCAATATATATTCCTGAAGCATTACGAAAACATTCAGCATCGGATACCGACCAACCTGGAAATGACCGATGAGAACAAACGGTTCATCGGCGCTTTCTTCACCCAACAATATGCGCTGGAATCAACGGCACTTTTCAATCCTTCCATCGTCACACATCCTGTGCAGGATAGAGAGGGTGTACTACGCTTTATCATCAGCCTTCGGGCCATCGGTGAAGGTCATATTTCATCCATCACCTTCATGGAGGGAGAGATCGATTCCGATTTCAATATCACAGTGGCAGAAAACTCCCCTGTCATTTATGAGCCGGAACGCACCGAGCATAATTATGAAAAAGAGCTGTTCATAAGAAAAGCACATGAGCTGGGTATCCTGACAAATTTGAACAGATCCATGTTTGATAGGATGTCCGATGAGTTTTCTTATGATGAGCTTACGAGAGAAATAAATAGAACATTCAAAGAGAATACCACCGCCAGCACAGAAGAGCTGGAGGTTTCCATGAATAATATCCGGTCGCTGGCATTGTCAAATTTCTCCCTCAATTTTACGACGGATAATATCTCCGAGCGGGCTATCTATCCGGCATCACCCTCACAGAGTAACGGGTTGGAGGATGCTCGTTTTGTGCAGTTCACACGTGACGACCAGAGTGTGATCTACTACGCTACCTTTACGGCTTATAACGGAAAGACCATCATGCCTGAGATGCTTGAGACAGAAGATTTCAAAGAGTTTAAAATTTCCACGCTGAATGGTCCGGCAGTCAAAAACAAAGGGATGGCTCTTTTTCCGCGGAAAATAAACGGTTATTACATGATGCTGGGTCGTCAGGACAACGAATCACTCTATATCATGAAATCGGACAACCTCTATTTCTGGTATGAATATCAGTCATTGATGAAACCGACCTACGAGTGGGAGCTGATACAGATAGGTAACTGCGGATCACCCATAGAGATTGAAGAGGGTTGGCTGGTGATCACCCACGGTGTGGGTCCTGTGAGAACCTATTCCCTCGGAGCTGTATTGCTCAATAAAGAGGATCCGCTGAAGGTGATAGGGCGTCTGAAAGAGCCATTGCTTACACCGACAAAAGAGGAGAGCGCGGGCTATGTTCCCAACGTGATTTACACCTGTGGTGCGATGGTTGTCAACCGCACACTGGTATTGCCCTATGCCATCGGGGACGTGATGACGACCTTTGCCACTATCAGTGTAGATGAGTTACTTCTTGAAATGAAGAAATGAAGAAATGAAAATAGCAATGTTGTCTCCCATCGCCTGGCGAACACCTCCTGTGCATTACGGTCCTTGGGAACTGGTCACTTCACTGTTGACCGAAGAATTGGTGAAGAACGGAGTGGATGTAACTCTCTTCGCTACTGGTGACTCCATGACAGGAGCCACGCTGAAATGGGTATGTCCAAAGGGGTACGAGGAGGACAGGAGCATCGATCCCAAGGTGTGGGAGTGCCTGCATATCTCCAACTGCTTCGATCATGCAGATGAGTTTGATATTATCCATAACCAGTTTGATTTCCTCCCTTTATCGTACGCGGGATTGACAGACAGACCGGTTGTAACGACCATCCACGGCTTCTCTTCTCCACGGATCATGCCGGTCTTCAGGAAGTATAATCACCGCACACACTATGTGTCGATCAGTAATGCAGACCGGTCGCCCGAGCTGGATTATATCGCCACCATTCACCACGGTATCGACACCGACAGCTTTACCTATAATTACAATCCCCGGGGCGATTATATGCTCTATTACGGGCGTATTCACCCTGACAAAGGGACAAAAGAGGCGGTAGAGATAGCGCAAGCCCTGGATATGCGTTTAATCATCGCCGGGATCATTCAGGATGATGCCTATTTCAACATCCATGTGAAACCTTTTCTGAAGGAGGGCAAGATTGAATATATCGGCAGTGTTGGCGATGACAGGCGCGATGCATTGCTGGGCAATGCCCTGCTGCTGCTGCATCCGATCAGCTTCAGTGAGCCTTTCGGCCTCTCCATCGTGGAGGCGATGGCATGCGGCACACCGGTAGTGGCATTTAATAAGGGAAGCATGCCTGAACTGATCAGGGATGGGGAGACCGGCTTCCTGGTGGAGAACATGGAGGAAGCCATCGTGAAGATCAAAAAAATAGACAGTGTCAGCCGCCACTCCTGCAGAGTGCATGTGGAGCAAAACTTCAGCAAGGAGATCATGGCGAAGCGTTACATCGAAGTATACAACAAGATTTTAAAAGGATAACTGGTTACAGTAAACAAACGGCTTCCACAACACCTTCACTCCGGTGATCACCATTAGCTCTTCTCTTTACTCATGTCTAAGATCCATAAGATTACGCCCACAATCACCACCACGATGGTGATGATGGGGAAAAAACCCAAAATATATTCCCACCCTCTCCATGCTCCGAAAAGGAGATAACCGCCAGCCAACAATACACCGGCCAGTGTAGCAAGAAGGTTTGCTGTTCTTTTTTTCAGTCGTGCCATAATTTATACTCTTTCTAAATAATAAAATTACCGGGGTCAAAATTATACTTTTTCCCCGACATATCAACCCGCAGAGAGGATATATTTCACCATTCACTCTACCGTGAAGAAGCGGGCATCAATCTTCATCCAAATTCCTTCTCTTTTGGTCTCTAAAAAGAGTCAATATCCGCAAAGATATTTATCTTTGTAAGTAACTATAGATAATAAAAATCAACTGAGTATGAAAAACTGGATTATAGAAGCGGTGATTATGGCCGTTGGATTGGCACTGATAGGCTTTATGATCAATGCCGGCATCAGCAATTTTAAAGATAGAGACCGTGTGGTGAGTGTGAAGGGACTGGCAGAGATGGAGGTAGCGGCAGATAAGGTTGTCTGGCCATTGATGTATAAAGAGTTGGGGAACGATCTTCTGACGTTATATAACAATATACAAACAAAAAACAGCACCATCGTCTCATTCCTGAAAGCCAACGGGATCACCGATGAAGAGTTAAGCGTGGCAGCACCGGAGATCATTGATATGGAGGCGGAGCGCTATTCCGCACAAGCCCCTCAATACCGCTACAACGCCACATCGGTTATCACGGTCACCTCTAAAGATGTAGAGAAAGTACGCAAGCTGATCTCGGGGCAGACAGAATTACTGAAACAAGGTGTTGCTATCACGGGAGGCGATTATCGCTTTAACACCCTTTACGAATTTACAGGGTTGAACGACATCAAACCGCAGATGATTGAGGAGGCTACCAAGAATGCGCGACTTGCAGCCGAGAAATTCGCCATCGATTCGGGCAGTAAGCTGGGCAAGATACGGGATGCTTCACAGGGACAGTTCACCATATCTGACCGGGATGCCAACACCCCTTTTATCAAGAACGTGCGTGTTGTAACGACAGTGAATTATTACTTAAAAAACTAATCAATCTGCTTTCTCATAAAGAGAACCGTTTCCCTTCGCTCAGAAATACTTCATATCTTTCGCGGTTGAAAGAGTAGAAGTAGGCACCCCGTTTAGAGCTCTCTTTGTCTTTGATCTCCAGCTTGTCGAGCAGATCCATCGTACCCAGTTTCTTGCGAAAATTTCGTTTATCCATCGGCATCTGATAGATCGCCTCATAGAGATCCTGCAAGGCGGGAAGGGTGAATTTTTCGTCGAAGAAATTGAAGATGACCGGCTTTGTGGATACTTTGTACTGAAGCAGTCTCAAGGCGTCATATACCATCTGATTGTGGTCGAACACCAGCCGGGGTAACTCTTTAACATTGATCCATCTGGCATCGAACTTACGTGCCAGCGAAGTGTCAAAGTTCTCCATCTTTACAAGTGCATAGAAGGCTACCGATATCACCCTGTCACCGATGTCGCGATTGACCTCGCCATAGGCAGCCACCTGTTCCATATAGATATTTTTCTGTTGCGTGTATCGGTACAACACCTTTTCGGCTGCCCGGGTGAGACTCTCATTCTCTTCCATAAACCCACCCATGAGCGACCATTCGTTTTTCAGTGGTTCCACCGGACGGCGGGTGAGCAATACATGAAGTTCTTTTTTCCTGAAACCAAAGATGATGCAATCAACGGCTATCAGAAAATGAGCATTGTTTTCATAATATGTTGGTATCATTGCAGATAAGGTAAATAATAAGATTAAAAAAGGCTGGAAGCATCACCCCAAAGGGTAACAACTTCCAACCTATGTGTAAAAATATGAATTAAAGTTTACGTGCGCCGTCACTAATCACGACTTCGTACACTTTCGGTTCATGTCCGTATTTAGCTTTGAATTGTTCGCTGGCATCCTTTATGAATGAATCGTACAACGCATCTTTCACAAGGTTGATGGTGCATCCACCAAAGCCGCCACCCATCACACGTGAACCGGTGACGCCATGCTCACGGGCAACATCGTTGAGGAAATCAAGCTCTTCGCAGCTTACCTCATAGAGCTTGCTCATACCATGATGTGTTTCGAACATCTTCTCCCCCACGGTTTCATAATCACCGCGCTCCAATGCATCACTGACATCCCTTACACGTTGAGTCTCTTCAATCACATACTGAGCACGCATAAAATCCTCTGCTGAAATCTCATCCTTCACCTCATTCAGCATCTCCATTGATGCATCACGCAGGAACTCCACCCCGGGGTGACGTTTGGCGATGGTTCTCGCAGCATGTTCACACGATTCGCGACGTTTGTTGTAGGCAGATGAGGCCAGCTCATGCTTGACCACGGTGTCCAGAAGTACCAGCTTATAACCTTTGGGATCGAACGGGAAATAGGCATACTCCATCGATTTGGTATCGAGACGTATCAGATGTCCCTTCTTTCCGAAGATGGAAGCGAACTGATCCATGATACCACATTTTACTCCCACATAGTTGTGCTCAGTGCTCTGTCCAATACGGGCAAGCTCAAACTGATCGATGCCGAGATTCAGCAAATCGTTCAAAGCATAAGCGTAAGTGCTCTCTAAAGCTGCTGATGAGGACATTCCGGCACCCAGGGGTACATCACCTGAGAAAACGGTATCGAATGCTTTTACAGTGCCTCCTCTTTTGATGATCTCGCGGCAAACGCCGAAAAGGTATTTAGCCCATCCCTCTTTGGGAAGATCCTCTTCATTGAGTCCGAACTCGGCAGTTTCGTCCAGGTCGATGGCATAAGCCCTGACCCTGTCGGTACCGTTGAAACGGATGGCAGCGATCATTCCTTTATCTATTGCACCGGGAAAAACGAAGCTGCCGTTGTAATCGGTATGCTCTCCGATGAGGTTGACACGCCCGGGAGAGGTGTACACCTCGGGCATTTCGTTCCCGAATCTGTTCTGGAATTGACTGATTATATTGTTTTTGGTCATACTAAAATCAATTAAATATTAGTCCTCAACAGGTAAGCTCTGAGGAGCTGTTTCTAGGGGTACATCATCATCGTCCAAAACAGAGATGTTGCGGTTTACGTTCTTCGAACCGATTACGGCATAATAGAAGAGGTAGGCAAGACCGATAAAGATTACCCAGTAACTGGCCATATAACTGGCCATATCAGCTACACCCCCCTGGATGGCAGGCAGGATGCCTCCACCACAGACAAGTACCATAAAGATGCCTGAAGCGGCAGCCGTATATTTCCCGAGTCCTTCCACGGCGAGGTTAAAGATACCACCCCACATGATAGAAGTACAGAGACCTACCAGCACGATATACATCGCATTGATGGGCACTTCAGCCATCCCGAATGAGAGGGCGCCTGCTGCTGAACGCTGCAGTACCGGCAGAGAGACCATGGTAGAAGTAGAAGAGAATATTGCCAGCAGTATCAAGATCATACCCACAAAAGAGGCGGTGGTGAGCATCGCCTTGCTGGATATCTTACCACCGATAGAGGCACCTATCAGACGACCAATAAGCATCAGGAACCAGTAGGTACCAGCCACAAAACCGGCGATGGTTTTTCCTACTTCAGGGTTGTCAGAAAGCCAGTAAAGCATCACATAGGGTGTTCCCACTTCCACGCCTACATAAACAAAGATGGCGATGGCACCCAGCACAAAATGTCTGAATTTGAGTGCACCCGTCATCAGCTTTTTCAGTGACTCTTTGGTTTTTGTCACATATGGTTCAGGAATTTTTACGGCAAGTAATACAAAGAATACAAGTGCAAATACACCCATAGCGATGTACATCACCGGGAATACATCCTTGATATTTGCTTTGGTGGCTTCACCAATAAGGATACCCACAAAAGCAGGGGTGAAAGTAGCCATCACAGAGTTGAAGGATCCCCCCACCTGGATAAGCTGATTTCCTTTGTTACCACCGCCGCCTAACGTATTCAACATAGGGTTCACAACGATATTGAGAAGACACATTGAGAAACCGGCAACAAATGCTCCGAGCAGATAAACACCAAAGGCAACATTTTGAGCCGAATGGCCGGAGAGATATTGAATAGAGATACCTAAAAACCCAATGGCTACCGCAATGAGTGCTGTTTTTTTATACCCCACACGTTGCAACAGGATACCACCCGGTATTCCCATAACGGCATAAGCAATAAAGTTTGCAGCATTTCCCAGTAAACCCTGGAAATTGGAAGCTCCGAATTGTTCTTTAAGTACTTGTCCCATTGGTGCTGCCAGATTGGTCACAAATGAGATCATTCCGAAAAGTGCAATCATCATGATGATAGGCACTATTCGATTCGCTTTCTGATCAGTAGTTGTATTCATTCTTTTTTTAATTTATTAATTAGTAAATCCTATATTATAAATAAAACATTCCTATGTTATACTGAAAACTTGTAGGTTGTTCTCGAGTTGAACAGCTCTTCAGGACGTAAGATGATTGTTGGGAATTGTGGTTTGTTGATGCTGTCGGGATAATGCTGTGTCTCAAAGCAGACAGCCGATCGACGGGGATAACGGTTGCCCTCTTTGGCGGCAAAATTACCGGTCATCCAGTTACCTGTGTAGACCTGCACACCGGGTTCAGTGGTGAACATCTCCATCTTTATCCCTGTTTTAGGGGATTCACAAATACCCACGTAGGAATATTCATCATCCGCGTTCTTATTCAGAACGAAAGTATGATCGTAACCATTTCCAAATCTCAACTGCTCAAAATCGTCATTGATCCGTTCACCGATTGTGTGTGGCTCAGTGAAATCCATCGGTGTACCTTTCACCGACACTGCTTTACCATAAGGAATGGCCGTTTCGTCGGTAGGCAGATAACTGTCCGCATTAAGCATGAGCAGATGATCACCAATATATTCATCTCCGTTTCCCGAGAGATTGAAATAGGAATGATTCGTGAGATTAAGAATGGTGGTTTTATCCGTTGTCGCACTGTAGTGAATATCTAAAGCATTGTCTTCTGTGAGCGTATAGGTTAAGGTCACCGAGAGATTACCGGGAAAGCCCTCCTCCCCGTCCTCAGAGAGATAGAACAACTCGATGCTGGTGTCGGTCACCTTCTTCACCTCCCACACCATGGCATTGAATCCTTTGATGCCTCCGTGAAGAGAGTTAGGTCCGTTGTTCCAGGCTAGTTTGTACTCTTCGCCATCCAGGGTAAAGCGGCCATTGGCTATCCGGTTTCCCGTTCTGCCGCATATCGCGCCGAAATAGGGCTCTTCCGATGTCAGGTAGTCGTCGATGGAGGGATGTCCCAACACAACATCTGTCATAGTTCCGTTTTTGTCGGATACCATTAACGATACGATCTTTGCTCCGTAATTTGTAATTGTGACTTCGCTTCCAACTTTGTTTGTCAAAGTGTATAACCCGGTTTGCTTGCCATCTACTATTTTTTCAAAAGCTCCGACCAGCAAACCGGACTTGCTATACATTTCATTCATCTGATTTCCCTGGTTTAATTTAAGATATTAATGAAGATTGATCTCTTTATTAAATTGGTGTAAAATTAACACAGAATTAAGTTATCACCTAATAAAATTTTGTGTTTTATAACATAAATGCTATTAATTAACATTCAATTTTATCTATAACACAAAGAGAAAATGACGCTCCATCTACATCTTTTTGATTTATTACTATTTAAATTACTATTTCGCCTGTTTCTTTACTCTTTTTCGTAACCAGAACTTTATCTATTCTGTTTCCATCAACATCAATGATCTCGAAACGGAGATTATCGTATTCAAATTTGTCGCCTACACAGGGGATCTTATTAATGCAAGCAAACACAAAACCGGCAACTGTTGAATAATCAATTTTGTCGAAATCGATAATAAAATCCTCATCGAGCTGGGTCAGCATCTCTATGGGTGCTTCTCCGCTTACCAGTGCCGATTGATCGTCGCGTATGAAGATGAGTGGGTCGGCACCTTCATCATCTGTCTCTTCAGGAATGGCACCTACAAGATTTTCAAATATATCGTGAATGGTGATGATGCCGTCGAGGCTACCATACTCATCTACCACAACAGCCACAAATTTATGGTTGTTTTTAAAATTCTCGAGTACTTTTTGTGCGCGAAGAGTGTTGGGTACGATGATTGGCTCCAGTAGGAGCTCTTCGATCTTAAACGGTTCATTATTGTTTAGCCGTAATAAAAAATCTCTCATGGAGATAGTGCCTACAAACTCATCAATCTTCTTCCTGCAGGCAAGAATTTTGCTGTGTTTGGTCTGCAGCAGATCGTGAATAATATCCTCTCTGCTTTTTTCAATATCCACCCACTCCACATCAGTACGGTGTGTCATAAGGTGAATGGCTCGCTTATCAGAAAAATAAAAAACCTGTTCGTGGATAATGTTCTCTTCCGCATCGATCACCCCCTCATGAGAGGCTGTTTTCAACATGGCACGCAATTCCATTTCCGATATCACTTCGTCTTTGGGTTTCAACCCGATCATCCTGTTGACAAAGTTCGTAGAGAATGCCAGCAATTTCACGAACGGATAGAAGATGATGCTCACTACATGGATGGTTGGTGCTACGGCAACAGCCATCTTTTCGGCATTGTTCAACGCAATCGTTTTTGGTACCAGCTCTCCTATCACAATGGAGACGTAGGTGATAAGAAATACAACAATCACCATGGAGATGGCTTCAGCAAAAGGTGCTGTCGCAGCGTACTGATCAAAGAAAGGTACAAGATGGACTGCAAATGCCTGTCCACCGTAGGCTCCGTTGATAATTCCAATCAAGGTAATCCCCACCTGCACGGAGGAAAGAAAGTTATCAGGATCAGACCGCAACATCAGTGCGCGCTTAGCACCCTTTTTACCTTTCTTGCGCTCTGACTCCAGTTTGTTTTTCCTTGCCGAAACAATCGCTATCTCCGAAAGCGCAAAAAAACCGTTGAGAAGTATAAGAAAAAGAACAATGATGAAATCAATCCACATAATCGGTCTGTTGGATGAAAAAAATCCCCTGATATGTTACCACAATGGAGAGGGATAAACACCACTGACTGCCAGGTTCTTCAGTTTGGCAACTACTTCGGGACGATCTTCGGCATAGGTCACACCAAACCATTTCGAAGGTGTATCCAGGACTTTCACGGTAACGGTACCACTCACGGTGAGCTGATTCACCAGCAATGGAATGAAAAACTCAGCCTTGAGATTATCTGCATTTTCTTCCAGGAACTTCACGAAGAAATCATCAGAATAGCTGAAATAGTCGGGAGTAAAACCCCACATATTCATAGAGACAGGGGCGTGGTCATCAATAGCCACCCACCGGTCGTTCTCCTCTTTGTAGCTCACATCACCATCCACACGCATCACCTGTGTACGTTCCACCACGCCGGTGAGGTTCCCGTTTGCGTCGGTCTCGCACACACCGCGCGCCACCATACCGCTTTCAGACAACGTGTTACCAACACGATAACCAACCATACAGTATCTGTTTTCGCTCTTCTCCAGGGTTGATAAAAAATCGGCCAGCACCTTGAAGCTCTCACGTCCGTAAAAATCATCGGCATTAATCACCGCAAAAGGTTCATGAATCACCTCTTTCCCCATCATGACGGCGTGATTGGTACCCCACGGCTTCACTCTTTCGGGGTGTGGGGTGAAACCTTTGGGAAGCATCTCCGGCTCCTGAAATACCAGTTCAACAGGTATCTTTCTCTCGTACTTTTTAACGATCTTTTCTCTAAAGTCTTCTTCAAACGATTTGCGGATCACAAAGACCAGCTTTCCAAAGCCTGCATTTACCGCGTCGTAAATGGAGTAATCCATAATGGTCTCACCGCTTGGGCCGAGACCATCCAATTGTTTCAATCCGCCATAACGGCTTCCCATACCCGCTGCCAGTACAAATAAAGTAGGTTTCATACGATTATCTTAATTTTTTGCGTTCATGCTCGTTTCAACGTGTTAGCACAAAAATGATTTTTGTTTGTTCCCCAAATGTAAGATTTTTATACAAATCGGGGAAATGAAAATTCAAAAAAATCCATATTATCATTTTTTGATTTTTAATAGCATAGCCCGTTTCACACTAAAATGATATCTTTGCATCCCTACAATCACACGAAACTGATATGAAAGAGGCATACAACAAATTGGTCGGTGAATGCTCCTTCACCACTACCCGAAGCAGTGGCAGCGGAGGACAGAATGTGAACAAGGTGGAGACCCGGGTGACTCTGTTGTTTGATATACTGCATTCGCAGATGCTCACCGAAGAACAAAAAGAAGTGCTTGGAGATAAGCTGAAAAACAGAATCAGTAAAGAGGGAATATTACAGCTCTCAAGTGAGGCCGAGAGAAGTCAATCGATGAACAAAAAAGCTGTGATCAACAAATTTACAACCCTCATTGAAAGAGCACTACAACCGGTAAAAAAGAGAAAAGCCACAAAACCCTCCATGGCATCTATCAAAAAACGACTGGAAAGGAAAAAACAGCTGAGCGAAAAGAAAAGAATACGCGGGGGAAAGATTGATATGTAACTTCCGCCAGTCAGTCTGATTGTTTATTTAACGCTTCAAAAGCACGCCATAAATTCTCTTCCGGCAGTGGTGCTGTCACCTCTATTTTCTCTTTCGAAACCGGATGAATAAAGGAGATAGTACGTGCGTGCAGGCTGATGCTGCCATCGGGATTGGAGCGCTCTGCACCATATTTCAGATCACCTTTAATCGGGCACCCTATTTTGGCCAGCTGACAGCGTATCTGATGATGACGTCCTGTCTCCAGGTCGATCTCCAGCAGGAAATATTTTTGTGAGGCACTGATCAGCTTGTAATGCAACACAGCTTTCTTTGTGTGGGGTTTTTCAATCTCGTATGCCGTTGACTTGTTGTTTTTTTCATTTTTAATCAGATAATGGGTTAATTTGTCCTCATCCTTTTCCGGTCTGTTTTTCACCACTGCCCAGTATGTTTTATCCACTTCCCCGTTACGGAACATATCGTTGAGGCGCGAGAGTGCTTTGCTTGTCTTGGCAAACACCACCACCCCACTCGTTGGCCGGTCGAGACGATGGGTTACACCACAAAACACATTACCCGGCTTGTTGTACTTCTCTTTCAGGTACTCCTTTATAATCTCCGACAAAGGTTTATCGCCTGTTTTATCACCCTGCACAATCTCGGAAGGTGCTTTGTTGACAATAATAAGATGGTTGTCCTCGTGTAAAATTTTCATTGCTTACCAGGATGAAGTGTCATCAATACCCAATCAGGTATTCATCCCGCCACAGACGTTGATCACTTGCCCGCTGACATACGAAGAGAGATCCGATGCAAGGAAAAGAGCTGCATTCGCAACATCCTCCGGTGTACCTCCACGCCTCAGTGGGATTTGTTTTGTCCACTCATTGCGCACCTCTTCCGAGAGAGCACCGGTCATTTCGGTAATGATAAATCCGGGAGCGATGGCATTGGCGCGAACACCTCTCGAACCAAGCTCTTTGGCGACCGATTTAGCAAGGCCAATCATCCCTGCTTTCGATGCAGAATAGTTTGCCTGACCGGCATTTCCCGATACACCCACAACAGAGCTCATGTTCACTATGCTTCCCGATCTCTGGCGCATCATCACGGGCGTAACCGCGTGAATAAAGTTAAAAGCTGATTTCAGGTTCACGTTGATCACAGCATCCCATTGCTGTTCACTCATCCTCATCATCAAACCATCTTTGGTGATTCCCGCATTATTTACCAGTATATCAATCCGTCCGAAATCATTCATAATCTCCTCCACCACCTTGTGTGTCTCATCAAAATTGGCAGCATTAGAGGCATAACCTTTGCATTTCACGCCCATAGCGGTGATCTCCTGCTCAGTTGCTTCACCCGCTTCATCTATCGATAAATCTGTGAACGCGATGTTTGCCCCTTCCGATGCAAATTTCAGCGCGATAGCTTTTCCAATTCCACGTGCAGCGCCGGTGATAACCGCTGTTTTTCCTTCTAATAGTTTCATATGATCTGTTTTAAAAATAGCTACTTGGTATATAATCCTTTCAATAGGATGTTGGATATTATATCCCTGTCTTCTTTCTGATTATAATCGAGCTTCATCGCACCCCGGATGGTTGGCACCTCCAGTCCCTTGAAGGCGTAATGCAATATTTCAGCCGTCTGTCTGGCATCACTCAAATGGAAGATATTCTTTTCGCATCCATCCTGAATGATCGTTTCCAGATAATTGATCTCTTTCCTGTCGAACTCTTTACGTACATTCTCCACCTGCCAGATATCTCTAAAGAAATCTGCCCGCAGGTTCCCGTTTCGCGTGACAACCTCTTTGATGGCACCCAAACGGGTGAATGCCATTAAAATTAATTTATCATCAGCGGGGATATCACGTTTGCTCACCTCATCCAGTTTACTGTAGAGGACGTTAAGCTCCGATTCAATCACAGCTTTGAAAATGTCATTCTTACTGTTGAAATAGGTGTATAAAGTCCTCCTGCCACGATGCGACGCCTCTGCAATATCGTTCATGGTTGTATTCTCGACACCTTTTTTCGCGAAAAGCTGCCGGGCTACATCTATTAAATTCTTCTTTGTCTTAGAGATCGTTTCTGTCACTTTACCTGCACATTTTCAATATATATGTGCAAAAATAAAACAAAGATTTCATATATCGAAAGTAATTGCCATAAAAAATGAAAGTGACTTGCCGAAAACAGGATGAAAGACAAGAAAATGGTGACCCTTATTTCTCTATTTTCTGCATCAGTGCTGCAGCCTCACACACCTCCTGATACCACTTCTCACCAAACCTCCTTATCAAAGGCTCTCTCAAAAAACGGTAGAGTGGCAATCCCATTTTTCGTCCCAGTTCAATAGCAGGTTTACATACCGACCAGCGGTGATAGTTCACCGCCGTAAAATCAGCGTACTCCGTCAGCCTGATCGGGTAGAGATGGCAGGATACAGGCTTCTGCACGTCAGTTCGTCCTTCTCTGAAAGCAGTGTCAATAGCGCATCTGCACACACCATCGGCATCGAACCATGTGAAAACACACTCTTCCCCGTTAATGATGGAGGTAACCAGCTCACCGTCGTAGTCAGTATAGGCTATACCTTGTTCGCTGATCAGTTCCTGCGCTTTGGGTGAGAGCTCCTTCCAGAGAACCGGCAGGATCTTTTTTATCTGTTCAAACTCTTCCTGTGTGAGTGGCGCTCCCGATTCACCGTCAACGCAACACTGGCCTTTGCATTTACAGAGGTCACATATAAATTGTTCCTCAAATAGTTCGTCTGAAACTAACGTTTGCTGTATCTGTATCATATTATTAAACAGAAATATCTGTCCGTTGTGTCGTTTTAGCAGTTTTTTTATAATAGATCCAAAACAGAAGAAATGTAAGCAGAGCACTTGCGACTGCTCCGGCAACGAAAGGGAGGGTTATTGGCATATCCTCCATACTTTTGTACCATCCGGCATCTCTCCAGATGTAATTTATCACCAGCACCGTGGCATTATTAATGAAATGGAAGATGATGGGTATCCATAGGTTCCCTGTGTAGAGAAACAGATAGCCGAGCAATGCGCCGAGAAAAAGTCTGGGCATAAAACCATAAAACTGAAAGTGTACCATACTGAAGATCAATGCCGATACCCATACGGCGGCATGCCCGTTACGGAACTTCTCCTGCAGGAACTGTTGCAGCGCCCCGCGGAAAAAAAGTTCTTCAGAGAGAGCTGCGAAACCCGCTACTATCAGCAGGTTTAAAAGCAGCCCACCTATTGTATCGACAGATAACAGGAGATCAGTGGTCTCCAGTGCCGCATCTTCCATAGAGCGTATCGTCTGTTCAATGCCGCTCATCGATTGCGGTAACACTATTCCTCTGTTCCATTGTGAAAGGAATGAAGCAAAAAGAGAGGAAAAGAGAAACAGCAACAGCGCAAAAATCACATTCTCTGTCATCTTTCTGCTCTTTTCTATCTTCAGATAGTGCATTGGTGCGGGATGAGTCAGGGCAGCCACTAATAACGCAGGTAATGCAACGGCGAAGGCCGATTGTATAGCCGAACCCATATATATCGAAACCCGTTCACCGCCATTGCTCAGACCTGGTATCATTAAAATAAACGGGATAAGAATCCCGGCTGTGATTAACCCGATCAGTAAAAACAGAAACAGATAAGCAATTTTGGTGCCTGGTGTTGCTGATGTCAGAATTTGTCGCATTTCTTCTGTTTTGAAGTGCAAAGATAGCAGAAATTTTGCGATTGAGGTAAAGGTTATCCTGTTTACCAATCGTTCGTCAGATCAGTTGGTGATGGTTACAATGAGATAGATGGGATATTTCTTTGCAAATTGAAAGAATAACACTAATTTTGCACTCTTATTTCAAAAATATTTCAATCAGTTGAAATATACCCACTTTCAACAAAAAATCATTCATTCAAATGAAGTCAACACTGAATAAAACGAACGATGTGAACGGAACCATCGTCATTGAACTGGAAAAAGCAGATTATCAGGAGAAGGTAGATAAGTCATTGAACCAATACCGCCAGAAAGCAAATATTCCAGGCTTCCGTCAGGGTAAAGTACCCAAGAGCGTTATCCAGAAGATGTACGGTAAAGCCGTTTTAGTCGACGAGATCAATAAAATAGTAACGGACGAGCTGGGCAATTACATTCGCGAGAACAAACTCAAGATCCTGGGTGAACCTATCTCTGATGACAGCGAAGAGAAGCAGGTTGATCTGGAGAATGACGAATCGATGAAATTCTATTTCGATATTGCGCTTACACCTGAATTTGAACTGGTTCTTGATGAGAATACCGAGCTCACCTGGTACAATGTGAAACTGGAAGCTGATCTTTTCGAAAAACAGATGGAGGCCTACAAGCAAAACTACGGCACCTACGCCTCAGTTGAAGGTGAAACAAAAGATACTGACCTGATCAAGGGAACGCTCACGGAAATGGAAGCGGGTGTAGAGACAGAAAATGGTCAGGTGATTGAAAACGCCATCCTGATGCCCTCCTACGTGAAAGATGAGACTGTAAAGAACAGTTTTGTCGGTGCTAAAGTAGGTGATAGCGTGGTTTTCAATCCCAAAACGGCTTACGACAATAATGAAGCAGAGGTGGCATCATTGCTGCAGACCACAAAAGACAAAGTGGCAGATATCAATTGCGATTTCCGTTTCGACATCAAGGAGGTGACCCGCTATCAGGAAGCTGAATTGAACCAGGAGCTCTTCGACAAAGTGCTGGGCGAAGGTGCTGTAACCACTGAAGAGGAGTTCAGAAACAGGGTTGAGGCTGAGTTAAGCAACCAGTTCAAACCCAACGTTGATCATCTTTTCATTCACGAAGCACGTGATATCATCGTAGACAAGGTGAAGGATGTGCAATTCCCCGATGCGTTTCTGAAACGCTGGCTGCTGGAATCGAGTGAAGAGAGAACAACCGAACAGGTGGAAGAGGATTACCCAAAAATACTGGAGGATCTCAAATTTCATATTGCCAAACAGAAGATTGTGGAAGAGCATGAGATCAAAGTTGAGTTTGCCGATATTGAAGCACTGGCCGCAGAGGTGGCAAAAGCGCAGTTCGCTCAGTACGGGATGACCAACCTGCCGGCAGATGTGTTGCAGAACTATACCAAGAGTCTCCTCGAAAAAGAGGAAACAGTCCAGAACCTGGTAGAGAGAGCAACTGAAGATAAAATCATCAACTGGCTGAAAGAGAATGTGACAGTACTGGAGAAAGAGATCTCATCGAAAGATTTCAACGATATGATGGGTGAACACGCTCATCAGCACGATGAACATTCAGAAGATGAAGCAGCGGAAGAAACTGAAACAGCTGAAGATTAATCATTGTAGGTTTATCAATCCAAGTTGAATTATTGAATAAAAAATATGGAAAACGATTTTAGAAAATATGCGGTGAAACATCTGGGCATGAACAGCTCCAGATTAGACAGTTATATCAATATAACAAGTCAGGGCGGTTACATCTCCCCCACAATCATCGAGGAACGTCAGCTCAATGTGGCACAGATGGATGTTTTTTCCCGATTGATGATGGATCGTATCATCTTTCTCGGAACAGCTATCGATGACTATACAGCCAACGTTATTCAGGCACAGTTGCTCTATCTGGATTCTGCCGATCCGGGAAAGGATATTTCAATCTATATTAACTCTCCCGGGGGATCTGTCTATGCCGGATTGGGAATTTATGACACCATGCAGTTCATCACTAGTAATGTAACAACCATCTGCACAGGTATAGCAGCATCAATGGCAGCAATATTGCTTGTTGCAGGTACCGAGAAGAAGCGATTTGCCCTCACCCACTCCCGTGTGATGATTCATCAGCCTATGGGAGGTGTACAGGGACAGGCTTCCGATATAGAAATCACATACCGTGAGATCGCTAAAATAAAGGAGGAGCTTTATGCCATCATCTCAAAACACTCCGGAAAACCGATCGAAGATGTATCGCGTGATTCTGACCGTGATTTCTGGTTGACGGCGGAAGAGGCCAAATCTTACGGAATGGTAGACGATGTACTGGTTAAGAAGTAATCATTAATGTTTTCGATTCAGAAAACTGGGAATCAATATACTAACAGGTCTTTTTTTTTGTGTATTGAACTTTCAGCATACGCTGCGTAACATCATCAAATATGGCAAAAAAAGCGAACAGCAGTAATCATTGCAGTTTCTGCGGAAGAAGCGAACAGGAAGTCAATCTCCTTATCTCGGGTATGACAGGTTATATCTGCGATATGTGTACCGAGCAGGCTCACGAAATAGTGAACGACTCGTTCAAGAGCAGCGGTAAATCAGATATGGACATCACCCTTTCCACCCTCCCCAAACCTGCTCAGATCAAAGAGTTTTTAGATCAGTACGTCATCAAACAAGAGAATGCGAAGCGTTTTCTGTCGGTGTCGGTCTACAATCACTACAAACGTATATTACAGAAAAACCTGAAAGATGAGATAGAGATTGAAAAATCGAACATCATCATGGTGGGTGCTACAGGTACGGGAAAAACACTCCTGGCCAGAACAATAGCCAAGTTGCTGCATGTTCCTTTCACCATTGTAGATGCTACAGTGCTTACCGAAGCGGGGTATGTGGGTGAAGATATTGAAAGCATCCTCACACGGTTACTCCAGGTGGCTGATTACGATGTAAATGCTGCCGAAAGAGGAATCGTATTCATCGATGAGATAGATAAGATTGCCCGTAAAAGCGACAATCCTTCAATAACCAGAGACGTTAGCGGCGAAGGTGTACAACAGGGATTGCTTAAGCTGCTGGAGGGTTCCGTGGTGAACGTACCCCCGCAGGGAGGACGTAAACACCCCGAACAGCGCATGATTGCAGTGAACACCAAGAACATATTATTCATTTGTGGTGGTGCATTCGACGGGATTGAGAAAAAGATAGCACAGCGGCTTAACACACGTGTGGTAGGTTATGCAGCCAGCAACGACAAAGTGAATATCGACAGAAACAATCTGATGAAGTACATCACACCGCTAGATTTAAAATCGTTTGGACTGATCCCGGAAATCATCGGTCGTCTGCCTATCCTCACCTATCTGGAACCGCTGGACAGAGATGCCCTGTTACGCATTTTGGTGGAACCCAAAAACTCAATCATCAAACAATATCAGAAACTGTTTGAGATGGATGGTGTGACACTCACCTTCGAGCAGGAAGCATATGAATATATAGTGGATAAAGCCATTGAATTCAAACTGGGAGCACGCGGATTACGTTCTATCGTGGAAGCAATCATGATAGATGCAATGTTCACCCTGCCTTCTGAAGAGAAGAAGAAACTGCACGTAACACATCAGTACGCTTTACAGCAATTGGAGAGTTCCGATCATCACCATTTGAGAGTGGCTTGACTCACTTCCCCCAATGTATAGTAAATCCGCTGGCGGGTAAAAACGTTCCGGCGGTATGTTGAAAACGCATGTTTACCCTGCGTTTTTTTCATTGGGAAAAATATCGCGGAGAATGGTGTGATAATTCATTTTGTATTTTGAATTTATTATTGGATATATGAAATACTTTTTTAATTTTGTAACAACCTTTCGGTGACAACGTTTTTATCGCAGGCCAATACGCTCAATGGAAAAACAGGATATACTGCACAAAAGATTAAAAAAATATTTCGGGTTCGATACATTTAAAGGCAATCAGCACGCCATTATCAACAGTATCTTATCCGGGAAGGATACTTTTGTATTAATGCCTACCGGCGGAGGTAAATCGCTATGCTACCAACTTCCCGCGTTAATGATGGAAGGTACGGCAATTATCATATCACCGCTCATTGCACTGATGAAGAATCAGGTTGACGCTATGCGCAGCTACAGTGAAGAAGACGGTATTGCCCACTTCTTGAACTCGTCGCTCAACAAACAGGAGATTGAACAGGTAAAAAAAAATATTCTCTCCGGGAAAACAAAGATGCTTTATGTAGCTCCTGAATCGCTCACCAAGCTGGAGAATGTAGAGTTTCTGCGAAATATCCCGATTTCATTTTACGGGGTTGACGAAGCACATTGTATCTCTGAGTGGGGTCACGATTTCCGGCCTGAATACCGGCGCATAAGACCTATCATTGGTGAGATTTGCACCCGTCCAATCATAGCTCTCACAGCCACTGCAACACCCAAGGTGCAACACGATATACAGAAGAACCTCGGCATGAACGATGCTGTGGTCTACAAATCCTCTTTCAATCGTCCCAACCTCTATTACGAGGTGAGGGATAAAACCGAGAAGATCGACAGGGAGATCATCAAATATATACTCTCACATGGGAGGAAATCGGGTATTGTCTATTGCCTGAGTCGTAAGAAGGTGGATGATTTCTCTAAGATACTGCAGGCAAACGATATACGGGCGTTGCCATACCATGCCGGAATGGATGCAGTTACACGCAGCAACAACCAGGATTCATTTCTCATGGAGAAAGCTGATGTGATTGTGGCAACCATCGCATTTGGGATGGGCATTGATAAACCAGATGTGCGCTATGTGATCCATTACGATATCCCCAAAAGTCTGGAAGGGTATTACCAGGAGACCGGTCGTGCCGGTCGCGATGGAGGAGAAGGAAAATGTATCGCCTTCTACTCCCCCAAAGACCTGCAGAAACTGGAACGTTTCATGCAGGGCAAGCCCGTTTCCGAGCAGGAAATAGGCAAACAACTGTTGCTGGAAACAGCTGCATATGCTGAGACATCAGTGTGCCGGAGAAAAATGTTGTTGCATTACTTTGGCGAAGACTATAACGAAGTGAATTGTGAACATTGTGATAATTGTTTAAATCCAAAGAAAAAAGTGGAAGCGAAAGAATTACTGATTACTGTTTTAGAAGCAATTATTGCTCTTAAGGAAAAACAAAAAGCCGATTATCTTGTCGATTTTCTCATCGGAAAAGAATCCTCCGATATAGTAACATACGGACACAACGAACTGGAAGAGTTCGGATCAGGTTCGGATGAAGAATCCAGCACTTGGGAAGCGCTCATACGCCAGGGTTTACTCGACAACTATTTGAAAAAGGAGATTGAGAACTACGGTATTCTGAAAATCACGAAAAAAGGAAAAGAGTTTTTAAAAAAACCCGTCTCGTTTAAGGTCACTAAAGACGATGAGTATGAGGATGATATGACCGATATGGAAAGCGGCGATTCAGATGTCCTGGGCACAGCCGCAGGAAGTGGAGGTGCTGCCGATCCTGTGCTCTTCTCCATGATGAAAGATCTGAGAAAGAAACTGTCTAAAAAACTGAACGTCCCTCCCTATGTGATTTTTCAGCCCTCGTCGCTTGAAGCGATGGCCACCTCCTATCCCATCACGCTGGATGAACTGCAAAATATACCCGGAGTGGGTGCAGGTAAGGCAAAAAGGTACGGGAAAGAATTTGTGGATCTGATCAAGAAGCATGTCGAAGAAAATGACATTACCCGTCCCGAAGATCTTCGTGTAAAAACCGTCGCCAACAAATCGAAATTAAAAGTCTCCATCGTGCAGGCTATCGACCGCAAAGTGGCGCTCGACGACCTGGCGGAATCGAAAGGGATCGATTTCAACGAAATGTTGTCAGAGGTGGAAGCAATTGTCTACTCCGGCACAAAAATCAACATAGACTATTTCCTCAACGAGGTGATGGATCAGGATGTACTGCAGGATGTATACACCTATTTCAAAGAGACTGAAAAAGATGATCTTGAGAAAGCGCAGTCAGAACTATCTGATTATACTGAGACAGAAATAAGACTGGTAAGGATCAAGTTCTTCTCGGATATGGCCAACTAAAGTGAGATATTAATAGGATTATTAAACTATTTTACACCGGCACCGTTCATAAATAAGTTGGGTGTATGAATCATAAAACAGATAAATTGTTACATGCATATGATTATTCACAAGTTAAGTGCCATGCATCAAGAAGAAATAGTATAAAAGTCGCATGAAATATTTACAAGAGATAAACAGTCCTGATGACCTAAAAAAGCTCAGCATCGAACAACTGGAAACCGTTTGTGGCGAGCTGAGAGAATTCATCATTGAACAACTTTCACTCAACCCCGGTCATTTTGGCTCCAGTTTGGGTACTGTGGAGTTGACGGTGGCGCTTCATTATCTATATAATACACCATACGACAGGCTGGTATGGGATGTAGGACACCAGGCATACAGCCATAAGATACTTACCGGTCGCCGTGACCGCTTTCCCACAAACCGTAAACTGGGAGGACTCTCCGGATTCATCAATCCCGAAGAAAGCGAGTATGACACTTTCGCTGTAGGACACGCCTCCACTTCCATCTCTGCAGCATTGGGTATGGCTGTGGCAGCAACACTCAACAAGGAGAATGATCGTCGCGTGGTGGCAATCATTGGCGATGGATCTATGACCGGAGGACTGGCATATGAAGGACTCAACAACGCTTGTTCACAGCCCAATAATCTGCTAATCATTCTCAACGACAACAATATGTCGATTGATAATAATGTGGGAGGCTTGCAGGACTACCTGGTGAAACTGACCACCTCCTCCAAATACAATAAAGTGAGAAACCACATCTATCAGGGATTCAAGAAAAACAATCTTATTTCGGAGAAAGATAAAAACAGGGTCTTACGATTCAACAACAGTGTCAAATCGCTCATTACCAAACAACAAAATCTTTTTGAGGGATTCAATATCCGCTATTTCGGACCTGTTGACGGTCACGATCTGCACGGTCTTATCCGTATCCTTACAAACATCAAGGATATGAAAGGACCCAAACTGCTCCATATTAAGACAGTGAAAGGTAAAGGTTACAAGCCTGCCGAGCAATCAGCCACTGAGTGGCATGCACCCGGACTCTTCAACAAAGATACCGGTGAACGCATCCTTAAGGACAATAATGATCAGCCGCAACTCTATCAGGATGTCTTCGGTCATACACTTGTGGAGATGGCAAAGGAAAACGATAAGATTGTAGGTGTCACCCCTGCCATGCCCACAGGCTGCTCCATGAACTATATGATGCAGGAGTTTCCCGATCGTGCTTTCGATGTAGGTATAGCCGAGGCACATGCTGTCACCTTCTCTGCAGGTATGGCCAAAGAGGGATTGATCCCGTTTTGCAATATCTACTCATCGTTCATGCAGCGGGCCTATGATCAGGTGATTCACGATGTGGCGCTTCAGAAACTGAAAGTGATTATGTGTCTCGACCGGGCAGGTCTGGTGGGAGCCGATGGCCCCACCCATCATGGAGTGTTCGATCTGGCATACATGCGTCCGATCCCTAACCTGGTGATCTCCGCTCCCTACAACGAACATGAGCTACGCAACCTGATGCACACAGCTGTTTACGGTAACGACGGACCATTTGTGATCCGTTATCCACGCGGCCAGGGAGAGATAAAGGAATGGCAGAACGAACCGCAGATTCTTCCAATCGGTAAAGGGAGGATCCTCAAAAAAGGAAAAGATATAGCGCTACTATCAATAGGCACTATCGGTAACAACGCAGCGAAAGCAATTGTTGAGGCAGAGCAGCTAGGCATCAGCATAGCCCATTACGACATGGTTTTCCTGAAGCCGTTAGATGAAGAGCTGCTAAGCAAAGTGGCGAAAAAGTTCAAACATATCATCACTGTAGAAAACGGTGTCATCAACGGTGGCTTGGGAAGTGCTATCCTTGAGTTCCTGGCAGATAACAATTACAGAGATATTCAGGTACAAAGGATAGGTTTTGAAGATGAGTTTGTCACACATGGCTCCATCAAAGAGCTGCAACAAATCACCGGGATTGATGTGAACGGTATACTGGACCAAATTGTGAGGGTGTTTAATGAGATAAGTGGCGATGAGAAGTCACCACCTCCATTGCCTGTGAGCACGGACCCCATTGGAATCATACACGATCGTTTGATCGTAAAATAACTAATTGCGACACAATCGATGAAAATATTAATTGCCGGTGCAGGCGCCGTTGGAACTCACCTTGCAAAATTACTCGGACAGGAAAATCACGATATCACACTGATGGATGCCGACAAAGAGCGTCTCTCCATTATACGGGACAACTCAGATGTCCTCACATACATTGGTAACTGTACATCACTCAAAGATCTTACCGAAGCGGGTATATCTCACGCCGATCTATATATAGGTGTCACTCCGGAAGAGTCAAAAAACATCACCTCCTGCATGCTCGCTTCCAATCTGGGTGCCAAAAAGACGCTTGCCAGAGTGGATAATTACGAGTACCTCCTGCCCAAAAATACCGAGTTCTTCGAGAAACTGGGGATACATTCCATGATTTACCCGGAGCTGATTGCAGCACGTGAGATAGCCATGTCGTTAAAGAAGCCCTGGACCCGGTTCTGGTGGGAGTTATGCAATGGCACAGTGATCCTGGCCGCGGCTAAAGTGAGAGACAATGCTCATATCGTCAATAAATACCTGCATGAGCTGATGCAGGAAGACAAACGCTTTCACCTTGTCGCAATCAAACGCAATCTGCTCACTATCATACCGAAAGGGAGTGATCAGGTGCTTGCCAACGACGTCCTCTATTTCACCACACTCAGAAAGCATATCGATGCCCTGCCAGAGTTACTGGGAAAGAAATCATTTGAGACAAAAAGAATTATATTTATGGGAGGGAGCCGCATCACCATGCGCACCATACAACAACTGCCGCAGAACATCGACATAAAGATCATAGAGCAGGACAGAGAACGCGCCGAGATGTTGGTAGAGATGGCGCCACCCAATGTCACCGTGTTTGTGGAGGATGGCAGAAACACAGAGTTTCTGCTGCGTGAAGGGATCACCGAAACAGATGCATTTCTCGCGCTCACGGCCAACTCCGAGGCGAACATCCTGGGGTGTATGATGGCGAAACAATATGGCGTTAGAAAAACGGTGGCTGAGGTGGAGAACATCGATTATATCTCAATGGCTGAGCGTTTCAATATAGGCACAGTCATCAACAAGAAGTTGATTGCAGCCAGTAAAATCTATGAACTGCTGCTCAGAGCCGATGCCTCCAACATAAAAAGCCTTACTGTTGCTGACGCGAACGTGGGAGAGGTGACAGCCAAACCCAATTCGAAAGTGACAAAAAAACTGATTAAAAACCTTAACCTGCCACCCGATATCACCTTTGGTGCACTCATCAGAAACGGCCAACCGATGCTCGTGGATGGAGATACACTGATAGAACCCTATGATCAGGTGGTGGTCTTCTTTCTCAACAAATCACTGAAAAATATCGAGAACCTGTTTAATTAAAACCGAAGGAATTATTTCATTGGCTTTGCAACTGCAAAATGTATATCTGAAGCCAAATAGATAAACGACGGAACATGCAGAGATTCAACTATCGATTTGTACTAAGCAGCATAGGACTTCTTCTGATGATAGAAGCTCTCTTTATGCTCTTCTCTGCTTTCGTGGGAGAATATTATAACGACAATGCTGTTAAAAGCATCTATACTTCGTCGGTCATCACCTTTCTCTCCGGTGCATTACTCGTTTTTCTGGGAAGAAAACGTCACAGGAAAGGAGGCAGCATCAGCAAAAGGGAAGTCTATCTAACTGTGACGATGGCCTGGCTTATGCTTGCACTTTTCGGCACGCTCCCGTTTCTGCTCAGCGGCGCTATTCCTTCCTTCACAAACGCTTTCTTCGAGAGCATGTGTGGTTTCACCACCACCGGCAGCTCCACCCTGCTCAATATTGAAGCATTTCCCAAATCACTGCATTTCTGGCGAAGTTTCACACAATGGATCGGTGGTTTTGGGATCATCATCTTTGTGATGTCATTCATGCCCGTTTTTGGAGGTAACTCGGGACAGTTCTTCGACGCCGAGGCTACTGGCATTGCAGAAGATCAAATGCGACCACGCATCAACGAGGTGACAAAGAACATGGCACTCACCTATCTCGCACTGACCATCATCGGCTTTTTAAGGAGGAGGAGTTCAAATGGTATCTGACAATCATCGCTCTCTTTACCGTCGGTATCACAGGCTTACTGTTAATTACGGAAGAGATGAGCGGGATTGAAAACACATTCAGAACAGCGCTCTTCCAGGTGATTGCTGCCGTCACCACCACCGGATTTGCCACGGTAGATTACCAGATGTGGGGGCATATTTACTGGCTCTTGTTTCTGGCAATGATCCTCTTCTGTGGTTGTGAAGGCTCTACATCCGGCGGAATGAAGATATCGAGGCTGGTAGTGCTCTCAAAAAACACCCTGCTGGTCTTTAAAAAGCAGGTGCACCCCGATGCACTCTATAGGGTGAAGATGAATGGCAGAATAATCACAGGTCACACCTCTTCCAACTCTCAGCTTCCAACTCTCAGCTTTCAGCAGTCAGCGATCAGCGGTCGTTTTCAGCGATCAGCGATCAGTAATCAGCGATCAGCTTTCAGCAATCAGCGTTGATGAATTTATTTTCTGCGACATCAGCTTATTGCCGGGGAACCCGTTCGATGAAATAGGCGTTGTCTGATAAGCTGTTTGCATATCTAACTATTTTAAACAGAGCGATTTCTTATCAGACAGCCTGTGAATCGATAACGGGACGGTAAGAAGGTGCAAGCCGAAGGAAAACAAATCATCAATTAGTTTCTGAAAAACACCGTGTCGTCAATTGCATCGATGATGATCGGCTTCGATTTATCGACTGTGCCGGCAAGCATATCCTTTGAGAGCTGATTCAGCACCTTGCGTTGAATAACCCTCTTCACCGGTCGTGCCCCGAACTCTGGATCAAAACCGGCCCGTGAGATGCATCTCAGCGCTTCATCTGAATATTGAAGTTCGATTCCGTTTTCAGCAAGCATCATACGTACACCCTCCAGTTGCAGTCGAACGATTTGCTCAATCTCCTCTTCTTTCAGCGGCGAGAACATGACGATGTCATCGATACGATTCAGAAATTCGGGACGGATGGTCTGTTTCAAGATATTCAACACCTTATTCTTCGTATTTTCGATGATCTCCTCCCTGTTCACAGGGGTCATTTTCTCGAAGCTCTCACGTATCAGGGCAGATCCTAAGTTGGAGGTCATGATGATGATGCTATTCTTGAAGTTCACCACCCTCCCCTTGTTGTCGGTCAGGCGTCCGTCGTCGAGCACCTGCAACAGGATATTGAACACGTCGGGATGTGCTTTCTCTATCTCGTCGAACAACACCACCGAGTAGGGCTTGCGACGGATCGCTTCCGTCAGCTGTCCCCCCTCGTCATACCCCACATATCCCGGAGGTGCACCAATCAGGCGCGTAGCGCTGAACTTCTCCTGGTACTCACTCATGTCTATACGGGTCATCATGTTCTCATCGTCGAACAGATACTCCGCCAGGGCTTTGGCCAGCTCTGTCTTCCCCACCCCTGTTGTTCCGAGAAAGATAAAAGAACCGATAGGTCGTTTCGGATCACTCAATCCGGCACGGTTGCGCCGTACGGCATCGGAGACGGCCATGATAGTCTCATCCTGTCCGATCACACGCTTGTGTAGCTCCTCCTCAAGGTGCAGCAGCTTCTCGCGCTCGCTCTGCAGCATCTTGCTCACGGGGATACCCGTCCAGCGTGCTACTACATCGGCGATATCACCGGCGTCTACCTCCTCCTTGATCATGGCACTACTACCTTGTCGGTCGTGCAGTTCCCTCTGCAACAGTTCTATCTCGTTCTCCTTCTCTTTGATCTTGCCGTAGCGCAGTTCAGCCACCTTGCCATAGTCGCCCTCACGCTCGGCACGTTCAGCCTCAAACCGGGCATCTTCAATTTCTATCTTGTGCTGCTGGATCTTGTTGATCAGCTCCTTTTCTGATTGCCATTTGGCCTTATATTCCGATTCCTCAGCCTTCAGATCCTCTATCTGTCTGGTCAGCATATCCTCTTTCGGTTGGTCTCTCTCGCGACGGATCGCCTCCCGTTCAATTTCCAGCTGCTTCACCCGTCTCATGATCTCATCCAGTTCCTCGGGAACAGAATCCACCTCCATACGCAGCTTGGCCGATGCCTCATCCATCAGGTCGATTGCTTTATCGGGCAGAAAACGATCGGTGATATAACGGTGCGACAGCTGCACAGCGGCGATGATAGCCTCATCCATGATGCGCACCTTGTGATGATTTTCGTACCGCTCTTTCAGTCCGCGTAGGATGGAGATGCTATCCGCCTCGTTCGGCTCATCCACTGTCACCGTCTGAAAACGCCGTTCCAGCGCTTTGTCTTTTTCAAAATACTTCTGGTACTCATCCAGTGTGGTAGCACCAATAGCCCGCAACTCACCCCTTGCCAGGGCAGGTTTCAGGATATTGGCGGCATCCATCGCACCCTCACTCTTACCGGCACCCACGAGCGTGTGGATCTCGTCGATAAAGAGAATAATTTCACCTTCTGCTTTAACAACCTCGTTGATGACCGATTTCAGTCGCTCTTCAAACTCCCCTTTGTATTTCGCACCGGCAATCAGCGATCCCATATCGAGGGAGTAGATCTGCTTGCTCTTCAAATTCTCGGGTACGTCGCCGCGCACAATGCGGAAAGCCAGCCCTTCGGCTATGGCGGTCTTACCCGTCCCCGGCTCTCCAATGAGGATGGGGTTGTTCTTGGTACGCCGGCTCAGGATCTGCAGCACGCGGCGAATCTCCTCATCGCGACCGATCACCGGGTCGAGCTTGCCGTTACGGGCACGCTCCGTAAGGTTGACGGCATATTTGCCCAGCGACTGATAGGTCTCCTCTGCCGACTGGCTGGTCACCTTCTCCCCTTTGCGCAGCTCCTGAACAGCGGCCTGCAGCTGATTGAGTGAAACACCTGCATCCTTCATGATCTGCGATGCCGTATTCTTTTCATTGACAAGTGCCATCAGCAGATGTTCAATCGACACAAACTGATCACCCATCTTGCCGGTGAAGTCCGTCGCTTTCTGTAAAACAGCGTTGGTTTCACGGCTCAACATCGGATCACCGCCCGATACCCGCGGGTAAGACTCAATCTCCTTGACGACCACTGTCTCCAGTTGACGCACGTTGACGCCCAGCTTCTGAAAAAGGAAGCTAGTCACGTTCTCACCGACCAGCATCACACCCTTGAGCAGGTGTGCCGGTTCAATCATCTGCTGGTTGTTGCCCTGCGCCAGATCGATCGCTTTCTGTGCTGCCTCCTGGGCTTTTATGGTGAAATTGTTGAAATTCATAGGACTGTCTTTTTTATATCGTTATGATTGAAACCTGATTCCATCACGTCAATGACCTTGTTTATATGAACAAAGAACCGGGACAGATTGTTAACACTGCCTCATTCTTTCTGTTTCGACGTTCACGAATCACAGATTTACAACAAGATATGGTCAAAATCTTTGCCAAAGGGAAAAATATGACTTTTTGTCAGAATAACATAGGATTACATTTTTAAATACATCATAAACAATAGGAAATGGGTTTTTTAAGAGATATATTCAAATTGTCAGGTAAGGACGAATTAAAGGAGAAGGTTCAAAAGGGTGCATTGTTACTAGATGTGCGTAGTCTGGAAGAATATTATTGCGGGCATACTGCTGGTTCTGTAAATATCCCGTTGTTCCTTTTACCAGTTGAAATGGAAAAGTTCAGCAAAGAGACTCCCATTGTTGCGGTTTGTGAAAGCGGAGCACGAAGCGAACAGGCCGTCAATTTCCTAAAAAGTAAGGGATTCGAAGCATACAACGGTGGTGGATGGAAATCATTTAAATAATCTCCAACTGCTCCACCGCTTCCACCAAGCGGATAAACTCGCGGCGATAACCGTTGGGGTCATCATCCAAACCTCTTCGGGCTAATTGAACAACTTTGGCGTAGGTAGCGTCCCCTTTAAAATCAGAATCACGCAGCAATTGCCCGAACATGGCGACAGCCATAGTGAAATTGAAATCGGATGAAGCTGTAAGGTTAGCAGCCAAAACAGGAACTTCCAGTTTCTTACTTATCTCTTCGTTTGGCTCTTTGTAACGCAGCTTCACGGTCAGCAACTCTTTGGTATCGCTGAATTTGGGCAGCGAACTATCTGTTTTCTGTTGCTGATATTTCAATTTATCCACTTTGCCGACGGGTATTTCAACACCCACGGGAACAATTTCGTACAGAGCCGTAACGGTATGTCCGGCTCCCAGTTCACCTGCGTCTTTGGTGTCTTCGTTGAAATCTTCCTCTTCCAGCAACCGGGTTTCGTAGCCAATTAAACGATAAGCATTCACAAAATTAGGATTGAATTCAACCTGTAGCTTCACATCTTTTGCCACGGCGTACATGGTGCTGCCAAACTCGTTTACCAGCACTTTGTTGGCTTCCTGCAGGTTATCGATATAAGCATGATTGCCATTACCCTTCTGTGCCAGTGTCTGTAGCTTGCTGTCCTTATAATTACCCATTCCATAACCCAGCACAGTTAAATAAATGCCCGACTGACGCTTCTGCTCAATCAACGCCTCGAGCCCTTCGGTAGAAGAAACACCCACATTAAAATCGCCATCGGTACAGAGGATTACCCTATTATTACCGCCTTTCATCATGTTCTTTTCAGCAATATTATAGGCCAACTGAATGCCTGCACTGCCCGCAGTGGAGCCCCCGGCATGAAGGTTCTCCAGCGCTTCAATAATTTTTTGTTTATCTGAACCGCTTGTCGAAGGCAATGCTTCGCCCGCCGCCCCGGCATAGGTAACGATTGCTACCCTGTCTGTCGGTCGCAAGTTGTTCACAAGCAGCCTCATCGATGATTTCACGAGCGGCAACTTATCCACACCGTACATCGATCCCGACACATCAATCAGAAATACGAAATTGCTTGCAGGCAACGTTTCCGAAGGGATCTCTTTCGCCTTCACGCCAATACGCACCAATTGCGTATTCCTGTTCCAGGGACAGAGAGCAGTTTCGGTAATGATCCTTACCGGATGTCCGTCTGTCGGCTGCGGATAATTGTAGCTGAAATAATTGATCATCTCCTCCACCCTCACGGCATCTTTTTGGGGTAGTTGTCCCTGGTTGATCA
>JAENWZ010000125.1 GCA_016649795.1 Proteiniphilum sp.
CGGGCATCAAATGTTCTCAGGTCGGAAATGATCTCCATTACTTTGTTGGCGTTGTAATTTCTTATACCGGTCATGTAATCACGGACAAAAAAGGATGACTTCATATTCAAGGCATTCATTATACTTTGTTCGTTTTTCTGCGGAAGCCAGAAACATTCCAGCAGGTTGCTGAAATAATTAAACAGAATAGCCACCGTGACCACCATGGGATTATCCTTTGGGTTGCTGCTGAAGTAATCCACAATCCTGTTTGCAGCAAGCACATTTTTAGTGATAACAGCTCTCTGCAGTTCAAAGTTGTTGAACTCTTTACTTATCCCCACATTCTTCTCAATCAGATCGGAGGTAACACGTCGTACACCTTCCGTAAGAGATACTTCCAGCTTCTGAAGCTGAGGAATCAGCTTACTGATGTCATTCCCGAGATTATCTGTCAGCATCTGTGCCGATTTCTCATCTATACCAATCTCTTTCTCTCTGAACCAGGATGTGATGAATGCCGGTATCTGATTCTCGTACAATTTTTTCGATTCAAAGACAACCCCTATTTTATCGATGTTTTTCACCAGGGATTTTCTCTTATCTACAGAGCCGTGCTTGTAATTAATCACCAGCACTGTTGACAGCATCGGGTTCTTCACGTAGTGATCCAGCAGCTCAAACTGCTCCAGCTGCTGGGCTTCTTTCACAATGATCAGTTGATGCTCTGACATCATCGGGAAACGGCGTGCAGAGGAGATGATGACATTCACATCAGAATCCACGCCATAGAAAGTAAGCATATTAAAATCCTTTTCAACCTCCGTAAGAAGGGTATCGGAAAGGAGTGATGTCAGTTCGTCAATAAAATAACCCTCATCACCCATCAGCAGATAGATGGGTTTGAAGTGACGACGCTTGATATCGTTGCGGATCGATTCAAAGGAGGATTTTGTGGATGCGGCCATAGAGCGGAAGATCTAAATCATTTATTACCAGTCGAAGCGTAAATGCTTGACGGTTGAACCGTTATTCATGATGGAAGAAAGTGACTTGATACCAATTCTCACATGTTCTTCCACGAAGTTCTCAGTGACATGGAGATCACTTATTTCAGTTTTCACGCCTGTTGAGATCAATGGCTGATCGGAGACAAGCAGGAGTGCTCCCGTGGAGATATGATTGGCAAAACCACAGGTGAAGAGCGTTGCAGTTTCCATATCTACAGCCATCACACGTACCTGCCTCAGATATCCTTTAAAATCATCATCATACTCCCAAACACGCCGGTTGGTGGTATAGACGGTACCTGTCCAGTAGTCGCGGCCACAATCGCGCACATTGGAGGAGACAGCGCGTAGTAGGCTGAATGCCGGGAGTGAAGGTACCTCCGGCGGGAAATAGTCGTTCGATGTTCCCTCACCGCGAATAGCGGCGATAGGCAAAATATAATCGCCCAGTTCACTCCGTGCTTTCAATCCACCGCATTTACCCAGAAACAACACCGCTTCCGGCGCCACTGCACTCAGCAGATCCATCACTGTGGCAGCGTTTGCACTCCCCATCCCGAAATTGATGATGGTGATGCCGTTGGAGGAAGCATTGGGCATATTGGCATTCACTCCCACCACAGGCACATTGAAATGATCGGCAAAGATCTCCACATACTTCTGGAAATTGGTCAGAAGGATAAATTTCGTGAATTCGTTCAACGGTCTTTTTGTGTATCGGGGAAGCCAGTTCTCCACAATTTCTTGTTTCGTTCTCATAAAAAAGAGCTATTTTTGTTCTGAGTGAACCTTGTTCAGTAAACAAAGATACAATATGTACGCGTTAAATTTGCCATCTTTCGATGCAAAAATCCGAAAAAATGGTGACGGTTTTGAGATTTTCGATTCCCTGCGGAGAAAATATGTGGCACTGACTCCCGAAGAGTGGGTACGTCAGCATTTTGTACATTACCTCATCACGGAAAAAAAATACCCTGCATCACGCATTGCCAATGAGGCAGCTATCAGACTTAATTCACTCACCCGCCGGTGTGATTCGGTGGTATACAACATCAGGCTTGAACCTGTAATGATAATAGAGTACAAAGAACCCGGTATAACCATTACACAACAGGTGTTCGATCAGGTGGCACGCTACAACAGCGTGTTAAGGGTGCCTTATATCGTTGTTTCCAATGGAATCAGTCATTATTGCTACCGTATTGATTACGAGACACAAACATATACTTTTCTAACCGATATACCGATGTATACTGAACTGTGATGAAGTGGTCAGTTTTCAGTGGTTAGTTTTCAGTTTTCAGTGGTCAGTCAGCTCTTAGGAGCATGTTATAAGTGCAACATTCTGGTTAATATAGAAGCCTTAAAATCTGAACCTGAACCTAGAAACCTGCCAACCTTCAAACTTACAAACCTGGAAACCTAAGAACATACAAACTTAAAAACCTAAAAATGTACAAACTTATCAACCTATTTCAGTAACTCTCCTTCTCTGAAGGGAAATCAGACGATTTAACGTCGCTGATGTATCGTTGAACGGCAGACTCTATCTCATCGTATAGATTGGCGTAACGGCGCAGGAAACGGGGTGAAAAGCTCTTGTTTAGGCCCAGCATGTCATGCATCACCAACACCTGTCCATCCACAAAGGAGCCGGCTCCGATACCGATCACCGGGATGGTCAGCTCCTCAGCCACTTTCTTCGCCAGTGTAGCAGGTATTTTCTCCAGCACAATGGAGCAGCAACCGGCCTCCTGCAGCAGATGCGCATCATCAAGCAGCTTGCGTGCCTCCTCTTCTTCCTGGGCGCGCACGGCATAGGTGCCGTATTTGTTGATCGACTGCGGCATCAATCCCAGATGTCCCATAATGGGAATACCCGCGCTCAGAATACGCTGTACTGATTCGAGAATCTCTTTTCCGCCTTCCAGCTTGAGACAGTCGGCCTGCGTCTCCTTCATTATTTTTACGGCGTTGGAAACCGCTTCAACAGGGTTACCCTGATAACTTCCAAAAGGCATATCAATCACTACCATTGCTCTTTTCACGGCGTTCATAACTGACTTACCGTGATAGATCATCTGATCTACCGTCATAGGTAGTGTGGTTGTGTTTCCAACCATTACGTTTGATGCGGAGTCACCTACGAGGATCACATCCATTCCGGCCTGGTCGATCACGGCTGCCATCGAATAATCGTAGGCCGTGAGCATGGATATCTTTTCTCCCCGCTGTTTCATCTCCAGCAGGCGATGAGTCGTCACTTTTCTTTTATTGTCACTTGCGATATAACCTTTTGCTTGTTCCATATAGGCTGTTTATTATTGATTGTTGCAGTAGTACAAAGGTAACTATATTTTTGAAAAGTGGATAAAAATAAGTAAGCCGGGCATGATGTACCCGGCTTACTTATGACAGAAATTAAATTATTTAAAACTTATATCCTAATGTCACCAATCCTCTGACAGATTGATTCTTCAGTGTAAAGGGAGTAGCGTCAATCACCAGCTCTTCGCGATTTTCTGTCCATAGGTTCGGGAAGGGATAGAGATCGTCGGTTTGCGTTTTGTAAACAACCGCCAGATCGAGGAAGAAATTTCTGTTGAAGCGATAGCCGAGACCACCGGTAAGGTAATTGGTGTCACCTTCCATCCTATAGATCGTCGATGATCCTGCAACAGCTGCATCCCCGCTCTCTCGGAATGTGGTTTCATAGGGATTTTCCATCCATGCATAACCCAATCTTCCCGAGAATTGTGGAGTAAAGCGATACTCCATGCCCATCTTTACGGTAGAAGTCTGCTTGAAGTCCATCGAAATATATTCATTATCAATTCCGTACCAATCAGCATCATCAGAAGCACCGGAGGGTACCATCAGCTTCATCTTACTGTAATCGACCAGTTCATAATCGGCGCTGGCAATAAACTTGTTACCTAAAACAGCGGCAACGCTTAAGACCAATTTTCCGGGAGTCTTCAGGTCGTAATTATTTGAGAAAACTTCAGAATTTGTCATGCCCGGTTCATAATCGGTATCAGTCACATAGGCTTCCATATCATCATCCATCTGCGCTTCATAGGTCTCGCTGAATGCGTACCATGTCGGTGTATGATAGGCCACCCCAAACCTGAGTGCATTCACAGGTCTGTAAATTGCTCCGAACTTGGCACCTACCCCTGCTCCGCTGGTTGTTATCCAATTGGAGAGTGTATAACCGCCGTTATTGAAATCTTCCAGATAATCAGATGAAAGACTGTAGGAGATATCTTTAATGGTTAAAGACATACCAAGGCTCAGCATATGATTGATAGTTGTCCCAACCGTAAAATCGTAATTATCGATATAACCCCGCTCCTTAAGAATTATCTCATTACGGGCTTGTTCATTTCCGGTATTCACCGGCAGGTATTGAGATCCTGCCGCATCAACGGGATCAATAAGCCAGGAATTATAGCCCAGTACCGATAACCATGGTTGATCTAAAAACGGATCCGGGAGATTATCACCCATTTCAAGGTGAAGGGGATCAATGCCGGCACTTCTGTCTGCCATATAATCCAGCAGCGTATTATTCGGACTCCCTATAGCTGAAATATTCTTATTGAAAGACTTCAGCTTGTTATAGGAAAAACCGAAATTGATGAGAGGAATCACATCGTTTCGTAATGGGAAATAACCTACAAACCCAAGGTTATCCATCTCAAACCGGGTTTTGTTTGCGTCATTACTTCCCACTGTCGACCGCTCCTGCGAAAGGTTTAGCGTACCTACCACTTCTGAACTGCGGTAAACAGCAATCCCTGCCGGGTTGATGGATACACCTGTCTGATCGCCTCCCAAAGCTCCGAAAGCTCCACCCATGGACATGGCCCGGGCGGTTCCGTAAAGCTCTTCATGGGAGAACCGGGCGGCATCTACCTCACCCTGTGCGAACAAGGGTGCCGATAATATGAACATTGAGAAAAGAGTATAAGTGATTTTTTTCATATGATTATTTTTATCTACGTCCACCGCTGGAACGACTGCTGCCTGAGCTGCTGCTACTGCTGCTTGATCCGCTAGAACTGGATGAGGAACTTCTGCTTGGTGTAGAATAGGTGGAGCTTCTGCTAGTACTAGTACTTCTTGACGGTGAAGAGTAGGTAGAGCTTCTGTTTGTATTTGAACTCCTTGTAGGTGTCGTCGATCTCTGATAGGTGTTGCCGCTTCTTGTCGGAGTGGTAGTACCTCTCTGATAGGATCCTGATGTGGAGCTTCTGCCGCTGTCGTAACTGCCCGTTCTGGCTGGTTGTGTGGCTCTGTTGATTGAGCTTGATCTTGAGGTTGTTCCTGTACGATCAACCACGCGACCTGTTCTCGAGTCAATTGCTCTTCCGGAGTTATCTATGATTCTTGTTCTGGAACTGTTTGCCGAACTCCGGTTGCTTACTCCGGTACTTCTGCTGTTGACAGCAGCACTTCTTCCCGACACCGCTGAGCGTGTGTTCAGACCCGATGATCTGCCGGACAGACCCGCTGTGGCAGAGGATGTTCTGTTAGCTGAACTTCTTCTGTAAACACCTGTACTTCTACCTGAACGGTTTTGTGTGAGACTGCTGTAATAGCCGTCATAGAAACCGTGGGTGTAACCACCTCCATAATATCCGCCGCCATAGTAACCACCGCCATAGTAACCACCGCCATAGTAACCACCGCCATAGTAACCACCGAATCCGGAGTACCAGGGGCTGTACCATCCGTGATATCCGCCGTAACCATAGAACCAGGGATCATACCATCCGCCGTAATACCACGGACTGTGCCAGCTGCTGTAGTACCAGGGATCATACCAGGGGTAGTAACCGGAGCCCCACCCCATACCAAAGTTGAGGTTAGTGTTCCATCCGCGGTTGTTATAATTCTCATAAAGATCGTCATTCATATATACGATCACCTCGTCCGCACCGGTTATTTTGATGCTTGATTCGGGATCATGAAACCGGACAATTCTATCGGTATATTCATATTCCTCATAATCGATGGTGTCGTTGGTGTATGCCTGTTCATCAGACATAGTATCATTATTACCCCGGCGATTGTATTCGTCGATGTCTCTTTCTGTGGCTGTTACCTCCATGTTGGATGCGTCACCATGCACAACAACCACTTTCTTTTTCTGTGGTTCCCTGAGCTCTCGTTGAACCTTCACCGGTTCCTCTCGATTAGGGTCGGCATAAATTTCGTCCCATTCCTGGGCGAAACCGAAGAAGGGTACAGCTATCATTAGGATAGCAAGTAAGATTTTATTCGTTTTCATAGTTTCTCCCCATTTTATGTTTGTTAGTAAATAATTTTATCTGTCAATTGATCTGACTGATTTCTTTCCTGATAGTTTAATACAATAGAAGAATTTTCAGCCTTTGTTTTACACTATTTTATTCTTTTTTCATTTATACGTCGTAAACATGTTACAGTGTTGAAAATTGACAGTGCAATTCACCCGTTTGTTTCATACAAATATACTATTCAATTGACAATAATGACAAACAGTTTATAAGAAAGATGAGAAATGATAAAAAAAGCTGCGTTGACTTTGGTTAAAAAAACAAAATCATTCATTGTCAAACCGATATTTCAAGTCCATCATATGCCAGATGAACG
>JAENWZ010000358.1 GCA_016649795.1 Proteiniphilum sp.
ACTGATCCTCGGAGCCGGTAAGATGGGTTCCTTCTTTGCCGATGTGCTCAGTTTCGATCATGAAGTGGCAGTACTGGATACCGATCCCCTGAAACTGCGCTTTATCTACAACACGCAACGTATGACCGATCCATCCGAGGTGAAGAATTTCGCACCGGAGCTGGTGATCAATGCCGCCACACTTAAATATACTATTCCTGCATTCGAGAAGGTGTTGCCTTATCTTCCCGAAACATGCATTCTGAGTGATATCGCTTCGGTGAAAACAGGACTGGAGAAGTTTTACAGGGAACGCACCCGTCCCTTTGTTTCCACTCACCCTATGTTTGGTCCTACCTTTGCCAGCTTGAGCGATTTAAGCACACAAAGCGCCATTATTATCTCTGAATCATCGCATTTGGGCAAGGTTTTTTTCAGAGACCTCTATCAGGGACTTAAGCTGAATGTGTTTGAATATTCCTTCCGGAAGCATGATGAAACCATCGCCTATTCACTCTCCATTCCATTTGCCTCCACACTGGTGTTCGCCTCTGTGATGAAGCATCAGGATGCACCGGGTACCACCTTCAAAAAGCATATGAACATTGCACAAGGATTGCTCTCGGAAGATGATTACCTGCTTACCGAAATACTCTTTAATCCCTACACATCGGAGCAGGTAGAGCAAATACGGAAGAAACTGAGAGAGCTGCTCGATATTATCGGCGATAAAGATTCTGAGCGGATGAAAGCGTTCCTGACAGAGGTAAGGGAAAATATCCGGTAAAGCGGTCTGTTGACTCTTATCCGAGGATCATTTTAAGCCCGTTGAAGAGAGGGGTGACCTGTTGAGACTGTCTGTTCAGGGCTCCGTGTAAACACGAATGATCTTCGCATCAGTGTTAGGACGGCTTTTGCCATCAACAGATAAGGTGGCAATTTTGTCAATCACCTCCAGCCCCTCCGTCACCTCCCCGAAAACGGTGTACTCACCATCGAGGTGATGTGCACCTCCAATTGTGGAATAAGCCTCTTGTAATCCTTCCGGAAAGATGAACTTGTCGGGTGCCACGGCGAAGAGTGAATCTACTACACTGAGCACGGAATCCAGCAGCGCATTGAACCCCCTCGGATCGTTCTCCTTCAGTCTCGCCAGTTCATCCTTGTGTGGCGAGTAGTGAGTACGAATAAGCTGGTTCTTTATCGGAACATTCACGCGCATCTCCATACTATCCAGACGTCCCTGTGTGTATACTTTTCCATGTACGATATAGAGCTGGGATGCATCCGATTTTTTCTGCGGATTTTCCTCATTGCCTTTTCTTGGAGCTGCGAGTGCTCCTTTTTTATGGAACCTGTTTTCGCGGAACTCCGGCATCAGCTCCATATCTGTGCGTCCACCGCCAATCACTGCTCCGGCAGGAGCATTGCGGGAGTCCTGCGCGCCTCCCTGAATCACGAAATTTTTCACCACACGGTGAAAAAGTGTTCCGTTGAAGTAACCCTCTCTGATCAGCTTCAGATAATGATCGCTATGCACCGGAGTATCGTCGTACAGCATCGCTTTCATGGTACCGTAGTTGGTCTCGATCACGATCGTCGGGTATTTTGTCTGGGCCTGTGAATAGCTTACCGCAGCCATCCACAGAAGAATGAATAGATATCTTTGCATATCTTTAATTATTTAGCTCTCAGCTTGATTGCTGACTTCTGAGTTCTTATTACTTATTTCTGAGTTCTGGTTTATCACCATCCAGCTTTTAGCTTACCGCTGACCGCTGATAGCTAAAACCCAAACCGCTGCCCCTATAAAGCTTCCACCTAAAAAGCTGATAGCTGACCGCTAATTCGGTGCCTTCTTGTACAG
>JAENWZ010000269.1 GCA_016649795.1 Proteiniphilum sp.
CTTTATGGCAATCAATACACTCAAATCGCCCTTTACTCTTTTTCCAGGAGCGGATAGAGCCACAAATTGGACATTCAAAACCATGTGGCCATCGAACCTTTGTCAAATAGTCAATACAATCCTGATTGTAAATACCGTTTGAAAAGTGCACAGTATTTCGGTTGAAAACTGCACAGCTTATCAAAGAGTTTTAACTTGCCTTGCATACTAACAAGGCATCATAAATGATAAGCATGGTAGACAAACAAAAGATTATTCAGTACTGGCATGTCGAGAAGAAGTCTGAGGTAGAAATAGCGACAGAACTCGGCATTAGCCGTAATACGGTTCGGCGCTATCTGAAGTCGTTTCGACATGCATTGGAGCAGAGTCAGGTGACGGGGCTACCGGAACCTGTTCTTTCAGATTTTCTGCTTACTATCCCGAAGTATAATGCCAAAAACCGTGGCAAAAGGAAATTGACTACGGAGATCATGCAGTCCATCGATGTTTATCTTCAAGATAATGCGGAGAAGTGTCGGACAGGCAAACGCAAACAGATATTAAAAGGCATTGATATTTGGGAGCTTTTGCAAGGATCAGGACAGGATATCGGCTATACGGTTGTCTGTGATTATATACTTTTAAGGAAGTCTGGTAACCAGGAGGCCTTTATCCGTCAGGAGTATGAGCCGGGAGAAAACTGTGAGTTTGACTGGTGCGATATCAGACTGACGATTGGCGGAGTTGACCGGAAGTTGTACCTGGCCGTGTTCACGATGTGCAAGAGCAATTACCGATTTGCGATGATCTTTCAACGCCAGGACACACTTGCCTTTATGGAGGCTCATATCGCCTTCTTCGATTGTATAGGAGGGGTTGCTCTGAGGATGAACTACGACAACATGCGTGTTGCCATAGCCGAGTTTGTTGGTCCTCATGAGAAAAAGCCTACCGTTGCCTTGCTGCAGTTGTCCACGTTTTATGGTTTTTCATTCAGGTTTTGCAATATTTATTGCGGACACGAAAAGGGTCATGTGGAGCGTAGCGTTGAGTACATCCGCCGCAAGGCGTTTGCACGAAGGGATCTGTTTGATACAATCAGTGGCGCCCAGAACTATCTGGAGTCGGTATTTAATGAACTCAATGACAAGAAGCTTACGGGCAGTACATTTACTATTGGCGAACTGATGGCACAAGAACGTGACCTTTTGTTGCCCCATCCCGGACGCATGGAGTGCTTTGTCCTTCAGGAGGCAAGTGTTGATAAGTATGCCACCTTTACCTTGGGTACAAACCATTATTCTGTTCCCGATCACCTGGTGGGACAAAAAATTGATATTAAGGTATACGCCAACCAATTGAAGATCTACCATCAGGGAAAAATCTTTTTCAAACACGCCCGTGATTATGGAACCGGACAGTGGATAATCACGCTGGACCACTACTTACGAACCTTGGAACGAAAGCCGGGTGCCCTTCATGGTTCGGTGGCGCTCAAACAAGCTCCCTGGGAAGTCCGGCAAATTTATGAGTCTGTCTTCAGGGAAAATGCACGGGATTTTATTGAAGTGCTCCAATACTGTAAATCGCACGAGATCTCCCATGAACGCCTGTGGAGGGTCTATCAGCAATTGCTGGTAAAATGCCCTTCTGACATCAGCGTGGACAAGTTTAAGGCATTGCTTGGGAATAATCCTCAGGAAGTGGTTATCAACTATCCTGATACAGAAATTACCCGGTATGCATTGGAGCTACTTACAGAGGTCGGTGATATACTTTATAAAAATTAGCTATGGAAAAGAATATTGCACAGGACATTACAGTTTATACCAAGGAACTCCGGCTACCGACCTTCGGTAAGAACTACGAAACCGCAGCCACTGAGGCTGCTCGTGAGAACCTCTCTTTTGAACAATACCTGCACGGTCTGTTGTTGCTGGAGTTTGAATCACGGGCTGAAAACCGCAAGAAAACCATGATCCGTCAGGCGGGTTTCCCGCAACTGAAGTACCTTCAGGACCTCAGTCGGGAGGATCTTCCCAAAGAGGCACAAGAACGCTTGCCGCAGCTTGAACGGCTGGAATTTATCCGCACCGGTCGTAATCTGATACTGGCTGGTAACCCGGGTACAGGCAAGACCCATCTCGCACTTGGTCTGGGGATAAAAGCTTGTTCAGAAGGGTTCCACGTGTTGTTCACCACTGTACCCAGGATGCTTACCCAAATAAGGGAAAGCCGTTCAGATAAAACCCTTACTCTTTTGGAACATCGCTTCGAGAAATACGATCTGGTGATCTGCGACGAGTTCGGTTATATCTCCTACGACAAGGAAGGGGCAGAGCTGCTGTTTAATCACCTCTCTTTAAGAGCGGGGAGTAAATCAACGATCATCACAACCAATCTCTCTTTTGACCGCTGGCCTGAGATTTTTGGAGATCCAACTCTTACGGCTGCGATGGTTGACAGACTAACTCATCGGGCCTATTTAATTAATATGAACGGTAAATCTTATCGAGTAAAGGAGACCCGCAAATGGAACGAACAATAACAAATACTATCCCCAGGGCGGCTCCGAATTTTTTCCGGGGAAGGCAGGATTCGGCCTCCGGCCTCATCCCACCTTCCCCGGAAAAAGGAAGCTTGCGTACATCAAAGGAAAAGGTATTTTTACATCGGTCAGCTGTTCACTTTTCAACCGGTACAGCTGTGCAGTTTTCACCCGGTATTTACATTCAAGTGCAAAGAGGTAATTTCCAATCCCAATAATTTGTCTGGGCGTTATTGTTGGTCTTTTTAATAATTTTCGCATAGTAGCTTGGGCAATTTTAATTGCCGAATAATCAACTCCTTCCAGATGGAAAGAATGTTCTGAATTAACCTCTGTTGTAAATAGTGCATCAAGGTCGAACATTTGAACATATTCATAGGAATCCATATCATTAACTATTTCTTCCATACCAGAAGAGTCGCGTATTCCAGTATAGAATAATTTGAGAAATGGTTTGACCCATTCTCCAAC
>JAENWZ010000016.1 GCA_016649795.1 Proteiniphilum sp.
AACATCCCCTGCTTCATGATTACCGGCTCGGTAATGAACTCAAACTCCGATTCTTCGGCGAATGCTATCAGCTCTCTTGCAGATGCATCTGCCCAGGTGAAACTTCCGAAGAAACCAAAGAAGCGGTTCTTCAGGTTACGATTTTGCAATGCAGCAACCAGACTCTCTACTCCCGGGTAGAGTTTATTGTTATAGGTAGGTGATCCGATGATCAATCCTTTATATTTAAACACGTCGCGGAGAATATCCGATTCATGACTCTTGGAGAGATTATGCATCACAATATTCTTTATTCCGTTCCCAGCCGCTTCACCCGCGATTATTTCGGCCAGCTGCTCCGTATTCCCGTACATGCTTCCGTAGGCGATCACCAGCCCGTTATCGGCTTCGTACCTGCTCAGTTTGTCGTAGAGCCCTATCACCTCTGTGATATACTCTTTCTGTGTCCATACGGGACCATGCGTTGAGCAGAGCACCTCAATCTCTGTTCCGGCCAGTTTCTTCAATGCTGTTTGCACGGGTGATCCAAATTTCCCCACAATATTGGAATAGTAACGAATCATCTCGTCCCTGTATCTTTCAGGATTGAGCTGCCGGTCCATCACACCTCCGTCGAGTGATCCGAAGGTTCCAAACGCGTCGGCGCTGAACAATGTTCTCTTTTCCGGCACATAGGTCATCATCGTCTCAGGCCAGTGTACCATAGGTGTCATATAAAACTGTAGGGTATGTCTGCCCAAGCTCAGTTCTTCCATATCCTGAATCAATACAACATTTTCAGTTATACCGTAAAAGCCCCTCAGCATCTCAACTGTACGTTTGTTCCCCACGATCTGAATGCCGGGATATCTTGCCACAAGCAACCCAATAGATCCTGAATGATCCGGTTCCATATGGTTTACAACAAGATAATCGATAGGTTTATCACCCAGCACCGATTTAATCTTGTGAAAAAAGAGATCGGAATAACATATATCAACGGTGTCTATCAAAGTCGTTTTCTCATCGGTGATAAGGTAAGAATTGTAGGAGACACCGTGCGGCAGCGGCCACAGGTTTTCAAAAAGATGTTTGGTGCGATCATTCACACCCACATAGAAAATATCTTTCGTAATTTCGAGTGGTTTGTACATTTGTTTTATTTCTCTGATTGAGTAAACGGACTTTTATCTCTTTTTGGATTTCGATTTGGGTTTGGCCATCTCTGACTCTTTTGGGGTATTTGCCACTTCTGCCGGGTGTCTCAATGCATCCCAGATGAGCCATATCCCCCAGATGATGAAAGGAATACTTAACCATTGGCCGAGAATTAATCCGGTATTATCACGCATGGCTATTTCAGAATCAACCTGCACATTTTTAATATATTCAACGAAGAAGCGGAAGAGGAAAATGATCAATATCCCCACACCGGTTATGAGACCTTTTCGGTCTTTGGCGTTCGTCCCCCAGTAAAGATAGATGGTAATGCCGAAAACGACCAGGTAGACAAGCGCTTCGTATATCTGAGTGGGATGGGATGGATCAGTGTAAACAGGTTCTGCTCCCTGCATCCATTGATAGAGGTTATCAACAAAACGAAAACCCCATGGTTTGTCGGTAGGTCCGCCATATATTTCGTGATTCATCAGGTTGCCCAGACGGATCATTGCAGCGGTAAATCCTGTAGGGACCATCACCCGGTCGAATGTCCAGAGCATGCTGAGCCTGGTCACTTTTCTGGAATAGAGCCACACGGCAATGATGATACCGATTACTCCTCCATGGCTTGCAAGTCCGCCTTCCCACACCTTTAATATCTCAATCGGATTGGCCAGATAATAACCGGGCTCATAGAAGAGGCAATGCCCCAGTCGTGCCCCGGCAATGATACCCACCATCATGTAGACAAAGAGTGAATCGAACCACTTTTCAGGAAGATCCTCATGCTTGAAGATTTTTTGTACTATGTGTACGGCTACGATAAGGCCGATTACCCACAACAGTCCATACCAGCGAATTTCGCGGGTAAAAAGTGTAAAAAGTGTAGGATCAACATCCCAGGTTACAGAAAGTAATATATCCATCTGATTTGTGTATGCAATAAATTTAGACTATTCTTTTCAGACTATTCAATGCTCGACATAGCCAAAACAAGTTTTGTCTCTGTACTCACTTAACTAAATAGTTTACGACAAAGATAATGAAAAAGTACAATGAGTCAAGGCTTATATTAAATTGCAAATCGAAGAGAAGCGAATATTAAACTCTGAACCTCGACCCTTGATCCTTGAACTTCATACCAGTTTTTTAATCCAGAATTCTTTTTCTCCCGGCAACAGATCCACTACCGGGATTTCAATCATCGTGTAGGCACCTGGTTGTTGTTTCATTGAGGCACGTGCCACCCCAACGAGAACCTGGGCAGTGAGTGCTGGATTATTGATTCGCATATCGAACCGGAAAAGCTGGTTCTGCGTATTTCCCGAGACACCCTTTCGCTCCATCAGTACACCGTGCCCCATATCTTTGAGTGCTTCCACATCCGGCACCTGGAACACATGCGTTTCATCATGGACAAAATATTCGTCGTTTTTAATTGCCTGAACAACTGACTGGAATTCATACCCCTCCTTCAGCTCAATATAGACCATTCTGCGATGCACACCTGTACCTGAGGGAATTGTCATGGAGAGAGCGGCTTTCACGCCTTCAACCGCTTTCACGGCAACCGTGTGGCCCATACTCATGCCCGGTCCGAAGTTGGTGTATGTGATACCTTTCGGTGCCAGTGCTTCCAGCAACGTTCGGATTACTGAGTCGCTCCCCGGATCCCATCCGGCGGAGATAATGGAGACGGCGTTGTGTCTCCTGGCTGTTTCACCCAACGACCCACGCAGTTGTAAAATCTGTCCGTGAATATCGAAACTGTCTACCGTATTTATTCCCAGCTCTAAACAGGTTTTGGCATATTTCTCCACGTTTCTGGTGGGGGTACAAAGTATGGCAACATCCAGATCCATAAGCTCTGACACAGTTGAGACAACATTATATTCCCTCAGTTCAGACGGGATATTCGTGGCGTCGCGACGAACGATTCCTGCAATTTCAAAATCGGGAGCACTTTCAAGTGCCTCCAGCACATATTTACCAATATTCCCGTAACCAATAATTGCAGCTCTTGTTTTTTTTGACATAATTTTTATTTTTTTGTTTTTATCTTCTTACCCGCCATTTTTATCGATTACAAAAATAGATAAAAAGGTGCAATGTGAAAGTATAATTTACTCAATTTTATTTGATTCATCTTCCATAACATATTCTGTCTCATCCTCCTCTTCCTCTTCCCATGTTTCTTCGGGCTTTTGTGGTCCCTGTTTACGGAATATGACTGCAAGTAGCAGTCCGCTAATAGCTCCGGACAGATGTCCCTCCCACGAAATAGAGGCATCTACCATCTCCGCAATGGGGAAAATACTCCATACAGTACCTCCATAGATAAAAGCGACAATCATGGAAACGGCAACCAGCGTGATATATTTCCTGAAAAGGCCGCTAAAAAAAAGAAAAAACAGGATTGCGAATACCAGTCCGCTGGCCCCCACATGATAGGAATCCCGGCCAATAATCCATGTCACAAAGCCACTTAAAATCCATAAATAAAGTAATGTACTGAATGCGATCTTGCTGTAAAAGTAAAAAAGAAACCAGACAAGAATCAGTAATGAGAGGGTGTTTGACCAGAGATGAGAAAAAGATGAATGAAGGAACGGCGAAAAAATAATCCCTTTTAGTCCGCTCACCTCTCCGGGCTTAATCCCCAAACGGGAATAATTCCAATCAGGCAGACCTGCATAACCCACGATAAATGATAACCAAATCATTGCTACGAACAGAATGGCAGGCAACAATGCCAGCCGCATCCTTTTTTTCTCAAAGCTGTACGAAGATGATTTACTACCGATCTTATCCATGCGAAAAAGTGTCTATTTCCCAATCTCTTACTGCAAATGTACAAACAAATCCTTTGCTGAGGTAAAAAACATCGAAACAATGAATTTATTCTTTTTAATGTTTGTGCAATAATTTCTATTTTATTATCTTTCGCAGGAATTATACGGCACACACTTAACCATAAACTGTTTTTAGCGATGAGTTATCTGAAATTCGACAAAGACCTGATGATCAACCTGGAATATTCTTTATACCGAAACGTATTAAGAACCAACAGAAGAGGGGCCTACCAAAACACATCGATATCAGGATGTAACACAACCAAGTATCAAGGTCTTTTAGTGATGCCTGTCCCTTACATGGATGATGAAAATCATCTTATACTCTCCTCTTTCGATGAAACAGTTATCCAACACGGTGCTGAATTTAATCTGGGAATACACCGCTATGCCGGTGATAATTACAATCCCAAAGGACATAAATATATCCGTGAGTTCAACTGTGACAGTGTGCCTAAGACCATTTACCGTGTAGGGGGCGTAATCTTGTCGAAAGAGATCATGTTCTCATCGAAAGAGAACAGGTTAATGATCCGCTACACGCTATTGGATGCCCACTCACCAACAACCATCCGTTTTAAACCGTTTCTGGCTTTTCGGAAAATATCACAACTGACACGCGAAAATGAGCAGGTTGACAGATCCTATCGTGAAGTGGAGAACGGCATCAGCACATGCATGTATTTTGGTTATCCTGAGCTCTTCATGCAGTTCAATAAGAAGCCTGAATTTATTTATCATCCCGATTGGTATCGGGATATTGAGTATCTTCAGGATCTTGAAAAAGGAGATACATGTCAGGAAGATCTCTATGTTCCCGGTTCCTTCGAGATGTCCATCGGGAAAGGTGAAGAGGTTATCTTCTCTGCCGGTGATATCCAGGTGGATACATCAACCCTGGTAAAGGAATTTGATTACGAAATCTACAAACGCACACCACGCTCCAACTTTTACAATTGTCTAAAGAACTCAGGGCACCAGTTTTATTATGTTCCAGGCAAGAACGAATATTATCTTTTAGCCGGCTACCCTTGGTTTAAAGTGAGGGCACGCGATCAGTTTATCGCCCTCCCCGGATGCACTCTTTCGGTGGAAAAGCCACAGGATTATGAAAACATAATGGACACAGCCATTCCTCAACTGAGGAATTTCATGGCAGACAAACCCTCTAAAAGTTATCTCAAACAGATAGAGGACCCCGATGTGCTTTTGTGGGTTGTTTGGGCACTACAACAATACTGGAGGGAAAACAAAACCGCATTCACAGAAAAGTACACTGATTTCCTCTTCGAGATTATCGAATATATTGTAGAGGGAAGGCATCCTAATCTGGTCTGCAATGAGGAGGACGGGTTGTTGACCACCTACGGTCGCGACAAGGCTGTCAGCTGGATGAATGCACTGATAGAGGGACGGCCTGTCATTCCCAGATCAGGATACCTGGTGGAATTTAACGCTCTTTGGTATAATGCCCTGAAGTTTGCCGAAGAGGTAACCATTGAAACGGGTAGAACAGCAGAGACCGCTTTTTACGAAAGCAGAGCCCGCCTGGCAGGCAACTCTTTCACTGAGAAATTTCTAAACAAAGCCGGGTACCTGTATGACTACATTGATGGCTACAAAAAAGATCTGAATGTGCGTCCTAATATGATTTTTGCCGTTTCACTACCCTACTCCCCTTTGGATAGGAGTCAAAAGAAATCTGTGATTGATTATGTTACCAAGGAGTTACTTACCACTTGCGGGATACGTTCGGTTACACCTAAAAGTGACCTGTTCCATCCTCATTACACAGGTTCTGTAATTGAGAAGAAGAAAGCCTATTTCAATGGTATGGCGTTCCCCTGGTTACTGGGTGCTTATATTGAAGCCTACCTGAATGTTTTTCATATGAGTGGATTGTCTCTGGCAGACCGTATCATGGGGGAAATGGAAGGGGAAATACAAAATGACTGCATTGGCAGCATCTCGGAATTCTACGATTCCAACCCTCCATTCATTGCCCATGGCGGCTATTCTTTCGCCATCAGTGTAGGGGAGCTGCTAAGGGCACAGCGTTTAATAAACAGATACGAATAAAAAAAATCAATCGACATCCTAAAAAAAACCAGGCATCGGTAATTATCAAATATTGGATAGATGAAGGCATTAATGTTTGGCTGGGAGTTCCCGCCGCATATTCTCGGAGGTCTTGGAACTGCTAGCTATGGACTTACTAAAGGGATGGCCCAACAGGAAGACATGGAGATTCTTTTCGTGATACCCAAACCGTGGGGTGATGAAGAGCAGAGTTTCATGAAAATCATTGGGGCCAACAATACACCCATTGTCTGGCGCGATGTTCCTTGGGAAATGGCACAGGCAAGACTGGGTAAGTTCATGGATCCGCAGGAATATTACTGGATGCGGGATAATATCTATGCCGATTTCAGCTATATGAATACAAATGATCTGGGATGTATTGAATTTTCCGGCAGATATCCGAACAACATTCTGGAAGAGACCAATAATTACTCCATCGTAGCAGGGGTAATAGCCCGCACCTACCAGTTCGATGTCATTCATTCCCACGACTGGCTCACCTACCCTGCAGGACTCCATGCGAAAAGTGTGACGGGAAAACCGATGGTTATACATGTGCACGCGACGGAATTCGACCGCAGTGGCGGCAAGCCCAATCCCATTGTGTATGGTATTGAAAAAGACGGCATGGATCATTGTGATCATATCATCTGTGTCAGCAATCTTACCCGTCGCACAGTGATTGATAACTACCATCAGCCTGAATGGAAAGTGACCACCGTGCATAATGCCGTTGATCCGCTAAGTCCTGAGATTGAAGCGATTGAACGTATCTCCGGCGTGTCGGAGAAAGTGGTCACTTTTCTTGGCAGGATAACCATGCAAAAAGGTCCTGAATTTTTCGTGGATGCAGCCACCCAGGTAATACGCAAGACCGATCATATCCGTTTTGTGATGGCAGGCAGCGGTGACATGATGGATCAGATGATCCGCCTTGTAGCAGACAGGGGCATTGCCGATAAATTTCATTTCACCGGTTTCCTTCGCGGGAAACAGGTTTACGAGATGCTTAAATCGAGTGATGTATATGTGATGCCCTCTGTATCGGAGCCTTTTGGGATTTCGCCTCTGGAGGCTATGCAGTGCAACGTGCCAAGCATTATTTCTTATCAGTCGGGTTGTTCCGAAATCCTTCACAACGTCATTAAAACCGATTACTGGGATGTGGATGCGATGGCAGACGCCATTTATTCTATCTGCTCTTACCCCGCGATGGCAGAGCATTTGAAAGTGGAGGGTAAAATTGAAGTGGATAACATAATATGGGAGGATGCCGGAAAAAAAATACGCAACATATACAATAACCTTGTGTAAGCATACAAAACAAATCAAATATTAAAAAATGAAGACTATTTGCTTTTATTTCCAGATCCATCAACCCTTCCGGTTAAAAAGATATCGTTTTTTCAATATAGGCAGAGATCATTACTATTTCGATGATTATGCCAATGAAGATATCCTGCAGCAGATAGCTGCCCGCTCCTACATCCCCGCTAACCGGATGTTGCTGGATCTGGTAAATCAAAATAAAGGAAAATTCAAAGTAGCATTTTCCATCTCGGGGGTGGCACTGGAACAACTGGAGATATATGCCCCGGAGGTGATAGATGGATTTCGCGAACTGGCTAAAACCGGGAATGTGGAATTTATTACCGAAACATATGCCCATTCGCTTGCCTCTCTTTATGATCCGGAAGAGTTTCGTAATCAGGTAAAACATCATGCTGAGAGAATAGAGGTGCTGTTCGGTCAGAAACCGACCGTTCTGCGAAATACGGAACTGATCTATTCCGATGAAATTGCCGAAATAGTTTATGATATGGGTTATACCAAAATGATTACCGAGGGGGCAAAACATATACTTGGATGGAAGAGTCCCAATTATGTCTATCATGCTGCCACTCAACCTAAAATGAAGCTGTTGCTTAAGAACAACCGTTACAGTGATGATATAAACTTCAGGTTCTCCAACTACAGCTGGAATGAGTATCCACTGACCGCTGAGAAATTTACCTCCTGGATTGCGGCAACACCCCCGGAAGAAAAAGTGTTCAATCTCTTTATGAACTATGAGACGCTGGGTAATCTGCAACCATCACATACCGGTATTTTTGAATTCATGAAAGCGTTACCCCGTTTTGCCTTTGAAAAAGGTATCGGGTTTACCACTCCCGGTGAAGCCTTAGACACCCACGAGGCTGTCGGACCAATCACTGTGCCCAACACTATCTCATGGGCGGATGAAGAGCGTGACGTGAGCGCCTGGCTCGGGAACAAACTACAACAGAGTGCACTCAAATCGCTCTATGAAATGGGAGAGAGGGTACGTCTATGTACCGATCGTCGCCTAAAGCATGACTGGATCTATCTGCAGTCGAGCGACCATTTTTATTACATGTCGACAAAGCATTTCGGCGGAGGAGAGAGCCAGTTCAGTCCCTACATGTCTCCTTACGATGCCTTTAACAATTACATGAATGTGCTGAGTGATTTCATTGGACGTGTAAAAGCCCAGTATCCCGATACGGTTGATAACGAAGAACTGAACGCGCTACTCACCACCATCCACAACCAGGAGATAGAGATCAAACGTCTTCAATTGGAATTGAAAACGGTTATTGGCAGCAACGAAGAGCTGTTGGTGGAGAAAATAAAAAAATAGTGATTGCAAAAAAGGAGCCCTGAAGCTCCTTTTTTTATTGATTAAAATAGGTGGTTCTCTTGCTATTTGGCATAACTCACAGCGCGTGTTTCACGTATCACGGTGATTTTCACCTGACCGGGATAGGTCATCTCCGTTTGGATCTTGCGTGCTATCTCATCAGAGAGTTTCTCAGTATCCTGATCATCTATCTTGTCAGCTCCCACAATCACGCGGAGCTCACGACCAGCCTGAATGGCGTATGTCTTCACCACACCGGGATAGGAGAGTGCCAGATTTTCCAGGTCGTTCAAACGTTTAATGTATGCCTCCACAATCTCGCGACGTGCACCCGGACGTGCACCCGATATAGCATCACATACCTGTACTATCGGCGCCAGCAGTGTTGTCATTTCCACCTCATCGTGGTGTGAGCCGATAGCGTTACAGATATCCGGTTTCTCCTTGAATTTCTCAGCCAGCTTCATACCAAGCACTGCATGCGGCAGCTCCGGTTCATCATCCGGCACTTTCCCAATATCATGCAGCAACCCGGCACGTTTTGCCTTCTTCGGATTCAACCCCAGTTCAGATGCCATGATTGCACATAGATTGGCTACCTCACGTGAGTGTTGCAAGAGGTTCTGACCGTAGGATGAGCGATATTTCATCTTCCCCACCATGCGGATTAACTCGGGATGCAAACCATGGATACCCAGGTCGATCACCGTTCGCTTTCCGGTTTCAATGATCTCTTCCTCAATCTGTTTCTTCACTTTCGATACCACCTCCTCAATGCGTGCGGGATGAATACGTCCGTCGGTAACCAGTTGATGAAGCGACAGGCGGGCAATCTCGCGACGTACGGGATCAAATCCCGACAACACAATTGCTTCAGGTGTATCGTCCACCACAATCTCCACTCCTGTAGCAGCTTCCAGTGCCCGTATATTTCTACCTTCACGGCCTATAATACGTCCTTTCACTTCATCGGAATCGATGTGAAAGACTGTGATAGAGTTCTCAATAGATGTCTCTGTGGCTACGCGTTGTATTGACTGAATCACAATACGCTTGGCCTCTTTATTAGCCGTCATCTTGGCCTCTTCCATAATGTCGTTAATGTACGACTGAGCACCGGTCTTTGCCTCCTCTTTCAGTGATTCCACCAAGCGCTCTTTTGCTTCCACAGCAGAAAGGCTAGAGATGGTCTCCAGTTTTTCTACCGACTGACGGTGCAGACGCTCCAGCTCGGCACCTTTTTTCTCGATAAACTCCTGTTGGTTGGTAAGATTAAGCTTTATCTCATCTACTTCACCCGATTTTTTGTTCAGCTCTTCCTGTTTCTGGTTGAGCGTCATCTCGCGTTGTTTGAGCCTGTTTTCGGTGAGCTGAATCTTCGTCGTTCGAGCATTGGCTTGCTTCTCAGCTTCGGCTTTCATCGCCAGCGCCTCCTCTTTCGCCTCCAGTAATTTTTTCTTTTTGATAACATCGGCATCTTTTTCCGCATCGCTCAGAATGTTCTGAGCACGGGAACTGGCCATCTTACCGGTCAGAAACCAGGCAATAACTGCCCCGATCACCAACCCGATAATTCCTATTACTATTTCCATATTGCTAATGATTAATTGATTTATATAATCATCCCTTTAATTACATATTATCAGGGAAGATGTTCTGTTCTCTGTTTCTAAGCACTATAAAATACTTTTCACCTAACACATAAAATAAAAATCGCACACAATTAAACACATAGATCTTTATGTGTGTAAAAGGTGCGTCTGTTTAACCTCTTCTCTGCAGGGAGAGCAGGTTATTTTTTTAGATAATCGTCCAACTCGCTGATTAGCGAATCAATTTTATCCTCAAAGGGTTTCGTGTTATTCTTATCACCGAGAGAAAAATTCTCAGCCAATGCCTGAATGGCTGTCATAGCCATAAAATCCTGTGTTGTCATGTTGGAGCTTTCTCCACCGTATGCAACGCGGTATTGGTTTATTTTCCTGTTTATCTTTTTGGCTGCATCTCGGAAAGCCTGTTCATCCGATTTTTTGATTTTCAACGGATACCTTCTGTCGGCAATCTCTAATGTCAATAAAAATTTCTCGTCGCCCATCACATAAATTATTCAAAGGTTATCTCAACAAATTTATGCATTTATCAACTTCTCGCACCAGTTTTGATAGTTTCATTTTCGCGGCATCCACATCTACCGACGCTGCCGTAATGGTTCTCGCGGTCTTTAAACTATCGTATCTTGTTTTCAGCTGCTTCAGTTCTTTGGTTACCTCATCTAACTGTGTCTGCTTCGACTGTAGCTCTGTTTTTACTTTGGCGTTCTCATCTTTGACTGAATCACATAAAAACATCACCTGTTTTATTCGTACTTCCAGGTTGACAAGCAGCTTATTATTTTCGTCAGTCATATGAAACGGGTCTCAAAATTATTTCATTTCAGAAAAAATATTCATTGCGAGTTTAAGTAAATTAAGTTATTTGCCCGCAATGGCTTAGACAAGTTTGCCATTGCTCGCATAGCTTAACGCAAACGTTCTATACACCATAATGAAAAAAATGAACTAATCGTATGAAAACAAAAATTCACGCAAATATATGAATTGTGAGAGACTTTCACAAGATAAATCATCCTTATTTTTCAAATATTCATCTATTTATGGCATTTCCCGGCTCTAGTGCTTGAGATTTTGTAACTTTGACTTTCAGGTGTTGGAGATTGAATTGGAATGTACAAGATTGTTTGAAATTGATGATGGTGCAGAGAGAAATAACAATCAGTGACAGACTATTTGAAGTCTGTCCGGCTTTTCGTATGGCAGCAATTGCCTGTAAGGTTAAAAACAGCTCCTATAATGAGGCGTTATGGAAAGGGATTGAATCCTTTTCCGCGCAGTTTGCCTCTGCTTATAAGATGGAAGAGATCAAGCTGCGCCCGGCCATTCTGGCTACCAGGGAGACCTACAAAAAATTGGGAAAAGACCCCAACCGCTACCGTCCTTCAGCGGAAGCACTATGCAGACGAATACTCAAAGGTCAGGCACTCTATCAGATCAACACACTGGTGGACCTTATCAACCTGGTCTCCCTGAAAACGGGATACTCTATCGGCTGATTCAATCTGGATAAAATTGAGGGTAATCTGACTCTGGGGGTGGGTGAGCCGGATGAGCGGTTCGAGGCGATTGGGCGCGGACTGCTGAATATAGAAGGATTGCCCGTTTATCGCGATAAAGTGGGTTGCATCGGTACCCCTACCAGCGATGAAGAACGGACGAAAATCACTATGACCACGTCATATCTGTTGATTATCATTAATGGCTATTCGGGTAAAACCGGTTTGCAGGAGGCAGTGGATTATCCGGTGGAGCTGCTGAAAAAGTATGCTGAAGCTATTGGGATTCATATAATATTGAGATAATTGATACAAACTTTTTGTTGTATTTTTTATGTTAATATATTTGTTTATTAAGGTTTTATACTGTTTATTTGAGTGCGATTAATTCTACAAGGGTTCACTTTTTATTCAAAAATCATAAAAAAAACTCTCTTTATTATGTTCAGTTTAACCATGTACTTTGATTTTCTAACAGCAAAAGAGATGAAAATGAATGAAACCACAGAATGTTTTATAACATCATGTGGAACAACTACGTGCTTGATAATCATGCCTTAAGAATATATAATAGACTATATATATGCCCTACAACATATTTTCTGTTTATTAACTTAAATTATTTTCCACTTCATTTTTTTTTACATTCATTGCAACTTCTTAAAATAATGTTTCACTTTCAAAATTTGTAATCATGAAAAGATTAATGTTTATTTGTGTAGGCCTATTTATGATGGCCGGATTTCTACCGGCAAAAGAACTGGCTGTAGAATCTCATGTTGAATGTTTTGGGACTACTTGCGGAGTGACTTTCTGCGGAGATTATGGACGTGATTTAACGAATGCCGAGAGATTATGGATCTATGATACGGCAGAAGCTATTTTTTGTGATTAAACTCCTACGGACGAAATGAAAAAAAATTTCATTATTATACTTCTTATGATTGGGGGTTCAAGCCTTCAATCACAAGAAGTAATAGATTCTGTCAAATTTCGCATCAGCTATACTTTATCATACAAGACAACCCCACTACAATCCGATTATCCAAGAACCGATCTGATGTATCTTGATATTGGAAAAGAAGTTTCAAAATTTTATAGTAGATATGATCAAATAAGGGATTCCATTCAGACCGAAGGGCTCAAGAACAACATGTCAATCAATGAAATAAATAGTCTAAAAAAAACATATACAAAAGGAGTCCCCCAGATATTTTATCATTTATTTCAAGACAACAAATTCATAAGTACTGACCGTTTTGTTTTTCTACATACTTTATATAAAGAAACGGCTAAAATACCTGAATGGAGCATTGGTAATGAAGTAAAAGATATCTCGGGATATACTTGCAGGAAAGCTATCGCAAAATATTTTGGTAGAGAATGGCATGTATATTTCACTTCACAAATTCCTCTCAACTTGGGACCTTGGAAATTATGGGGATTACCGGGTTTAATTTTAGAAGCTTCGGACAAAGATAATTTATTTAAGTATGAATTGCATGGATTTGAAAGAATACAAAACTACTCACCCATCATTTACACCCATAAAAACTATGACAACAAAGAATATACGATCGTAGATAAAAATACATTTCGAAAAATGGAGAGGTTGTATAATGAAGATAACAGTGAATTTATTAAAGTGTTTTTAGGGGTTAAATCTATTTCTGCAACCAAGCCGGATGGCACAGTAATAGAAGGGAAAATTTCTATCCCTTACATTCCGTTAGAACCCTGGTAAAACGCCATGAAGGTAATTCTTGTAAGCACCATGAATACTTGAAAGGTTCATGCTAAAAAAAACAATCCTGATATTTGCCAATTTATTCGCTGTCATTATGTCGGTCTTTGGGCAGCAAAACCTAATCGGTATTGTGAAAGACAGCATCTCAGGTAAGCCCGTGGCGGATGTATATATCATGCTGATGAGGGATGACGGAAGCAATATTCTGGCCTATTCATACTCACAGGAAAGCGGTGTATTCAGTATTGAATTTCCGGATACGGAACAGCAGCATTTTCTACTCACAACATCCCGCTTGGGCTACGCTCCATGGCAAAAAAAAGTATCACGTCAAACACAAAAATTAGAGATTAAGCTTCAGGAAACCAGTACACCGCTCAGAGAAGTCAGGATAACATCACCCCCCATCAAACAGCGGGGCGATACCATCGACTATTATATGTCGGGCTTTGTCCGTCCGCAAGACCGCACGCTTGCCGATGTACTTGCCCGCATGCCGGGCATTGAAGTACAGACCGACGGACGCGTACAGTATGAAGGAAAACCAATCAATAGGTTTTACATCGAAAATATGAATCTGCTGGAGCAACGCTATTCTATTGCTACGAAAAACCTTTCACCCGATGATATCTCCACCGTACAGGTATATGAAAATCACGAACCGGTAAAAATGCTCCGTGACCGCAGTGACTCGGAACAGGCGGCGCTCAACATCAAATTAAAGGAGGATGCCAAAGCAAAATGGTTACACACATTCGATTTTGGTGTTGGCGGGCTCCCGTTTCTGTACGATGCAAACACTTCTCTTGTCCGATTTGCCCGCGGGAACCAGTCGATGCTGATAGGAAAAACGAATAATACAGGTAAAGATATATTTTTGGAATTAAAAATGCACACGTTAAAACCGGGAGTGGTTTTTCGTCCCGGATTCCCGGACGGGATTCCCGACCAGCTTTCCATACTTTCGGTAGAATCTTCATTTTTCACACGCGACAGGGCGCGTTTCAACGAAAGCGCCATAACCTCGTTAAACCAATTATGGCGTGTAGCAAAAGATACGGATATGCGATTCAATACAAATTACGGATTTGAACGGGAAAAACGCGAACGAAGTATAGAAACCGAATACCGGTTCGAAAATCAGCCGGCAATTGTGATTAAAGATTACACTTCGCAAACCGTTAACTGGCATAAATTAGAAAACGAATTAGCGTTTACCGCCAACAAATCAGACTATTATCTAGAAGAAAAACTAAATGCGAACATTCACTGGAAAGAAGCATTGGCAGATATCGAGACCAATAATCATGCGATTCGGCAAAATCTGGATCTGCCACGAATGCATGTAAAAAATAATACCTCCTTCTCAAAGTTGATAAGGGATATCTCAATAGGTGCCGGTAACAATACAGAGTTTACAAGACTACCGCAATCACTAGTGCTGACTGCACCTGAGGAGATGCCTCTTTTCACAGAAAACTATATTCACCAAACCGTTCAATACAACGACGGTTTCAGTGACACCTATATTACGCTCAATTACAAAAAACGGAATCACTCAATTGATATAAAAACCGGGGCAGAATGGGTATGGCAGGCTATTGAATCGGAACTGAATCCTTTGCCCGAAATGCAAGACAACTTCCACAACAGCCTGACATGGAAAACCGCACGGTTTTACGCCGAACCGTCGCATAGGTTGAATTACAGGCTCTGGACATTTACTTCGTCCGTTTCGGCTAATTACATGCAAACATATTATTCAGGCGAAAAAGAGAACTATGTATACTTTAATCCCCGTTTCCGGGTGATCTATGAACCCAGCGGAAACATCAGGTTCAACGCCGGATATGCTTACAATCTTCGCTATGGCGATCTGAACCAAATGAAAACAGGTTATGTACTGAAAAGGTATAACCTGTTCTCAAAAGGTATTGAAGAACTGCAACGGACCGCTGCTCAAAACCTGAACTGGGGTGTTTTCTATAAAAACATCTCTCATTTTTTTAACCTGCATTACCTCGGCATTTACTCATATTATAGAAATAATCTGGTACCCGCCAATTTTATTCGGGAATACTACAACTTTACCTGGTGGGAATATAAAGAAAAACCTTCCACTTTCTTGGTGAACAGGCTGTCGGCAACCAAATTGTTCACCGACATTTCGCTGACCGCCGGCCTGAGCCTGTCATATAACCAAAACAGATCGACAATGGAACAACAGGGGGCATCCATCCAATACATAAACCACTCCTTTGGCATGTCGCCATCGCTGAAATGGAATGCAAAAAAGAACCTGAACTTCGATTATACAATGGATGCATTCTTCTCGGGAGTGAGTATGAATGAAGATCCGGTTGGAAATTATATTCCCCTTATCAATCACCAGTTGTACACTTTTTGGGAAATCACCGGGGAGTTGTCGCTCACCTCTGCCCTACAGCATTATTACAACAAAGCGCCCGGTTCCTCCGTAACAAATCTGTGGTTTGCCGATCTCGGGGTGCAGTATATTTTCAATAAAGTGACCGTTAGTTTGTATTGGACCAATATTTTCAATCAGAAACAACATATTACAAGCAGTTACAATGCCGTTAATACCATCACACGCGTAGATAAACTTCGGCCGGGTGAAGTGCTTGTAAGCCTTAGATTCAAACGATAAGGGAAATACCGGAAGTGAAAGATTGACCCAATTGAACATCGATCAATCACTCCGGTCATCTCAACCGCTTACCCAATTTTTCCTCAGCGCGATCCTGAAGGTAGCACCTTTATCCAATTCCGACTTCAGCACAAAGATTCTCCCTTTGTGATTCACCTCCACAATACGTTTCACAAGTGTAAGGCCAAGCCCCCACCCCCGCTCCTTGGTGGTATAACCGGGGGAGAAGAGCTTTTTGAATTTCGATTTCGGAACTCCTTTGCCGGTGTCGGAGACATCAAGTAAAACCTGATTGTTTTTTTCAGTCAGTCTGAATGTGATAGTGCCCTCTCCGTTCATGGCATCTACTGCATTCTTCGTGAGATTTTCAATCACCCAACCAAACAGTGGCTCATTCAGTGAGACGAGCACCGGCTGTGCAGGAAACAGTAAAGTAAAGATTACCTTATCTGACAGACGCTTTTCGAGATAAGACAGCGAATTTCTCACCACATCCCGCAAGTCTGCCGGCTGCATATCCGGAGTGGAACCAATCCTGGAGAAGCGCTCCGCGATCATCTGCAAACGGGCTGTATCCTTCTCAATCTCATCCACATGAGCCGAATCCATCTCTTTCATTTTCAGGTATTCCGTCCATGCCACCAGCGACGAGATTGGTGTACCCAGCTGATGGGCGGTCTCTTTTGACAATCCCACCCAGACACTGTTCTGCTCGGCTCGTTGCGAACGGTTCAACGCGAAAAATGCAAGAGCAATAAACAGAGCAATTATGAAAAACTGTACATATGGATAGATCTGCAATTGCTTCAAAGTATAAGAATCATCAAAATAGAGCGATTGACTCAGTTCTGTCAGTCTGACAGGATCATGTCTGTCGCTAAACTGTTTCATTTTATCACGAAGAAAAGCCTGCCTCTCCTCCTGAGGAAGCCTGATATTGTGTGACAGCAGCTTACCGCTATTCTCATCATGCAGAATAATAGGTATCGTCGTATTACTCCGTAATATACTCAATACCAATGACATATCTGTGCCCGTGTCATCCAGGGCTACC
>JAENWZ010000248.1 GCA_016649795.1 Proteiniphilum sp.
CACCAGCTCGCCCGAGAGATGGGATGAGAACCAGTTGTTGGGGAAGATGGAGTCGGGTGTCCATGGCTCAGCTGTGTCCTGCACCACCGTGACATCTACATCTTTTCCGCGGAGCAGGGTCACGAAAGCGTCGAACTCTTCAAGTGCCTTTTCTGCCACCGCGTCTGAGGTTGATTTTTGCTGAAAAAAGTTGTTCTGCGCCGTCTCTTCATTGAACGCGAAGTGTGCTGGACGGATCATCAGCACTTTTGAAGTTGTTTGCATATCTTTTCCCTTAAATTATTCTTTTCAGGATTGTTAGTTCTCAGCGATCAGTAGTCAGCGATCAGCGATCAGCGATCAGCTTTTTAGCTGGGGTTTATGTTGCTTTCAGCAGTCAGCTTTCAATAGTCAGTGATCAGCAATTATCCCATTAACGTACTAACGTACTAACTTCCCAACCTATTCCAGCGATTGAATCGAACTCCTGATAATCTCAACAGCTTCTCTCAGCTCCTTCTCCGTGATCACCAGCGGCGGAGCGAAACGGATGATATGCTCATGCGTCGGTTTTGCCAGCAATCCGTTCTCTGCCATCTTCAGGCACAGATCCCACGCCTCTTTTCCCTGATGTGGTTCAATGACGATGGCGTTGAGCAAACCTTTACCCCGTATCTGTTTGATAAAGGGGCTTTCAATTTTCTTCATCTCTTCCCTGAAGATCCTGCCCAGACGCTCGGCTTTCTCTGCCAGATGCTCTTCTTTAACCACCTCCAGTGCTGCTGTGGCCACCTTGCAGGCCAGCGGGAAGCCGCCGAAGGTGGAGCCATGCTGCCCCGGTTTTATCGTAAGCATGATCGTATCATCTGCCAGCACAGCCGAGACAGGGAGCACACCTCCCGAGATGGCTTTACCAAGAATCACAATATCGGGACGGACCCCTTCATGATCACAGCAGAGCATCTTCCCGGTGCGGGCGATGCCTGTCTGTACCTCATCGGCTATAAAGAGTACGTTGTGCTTCTTACATAGATCGTAACAGGCTTTCAGATAGCCCTCATCCGGCACGTAGACACCTGCTTCACCCTGTATGGGCTCCACGAGAAATCCCGCGATGGAGTTCCCTTTTTCTTCCAGAAGTGATGAAAGTGCCTTCACATCATTGTAAGGGATCAACTCAATACCGGGAGTGTAGGGACCGTAGTCGGCACGTGCATCCTGATCGGTTGAGAGGGAGATGATTGTGATGGTCCGACCGTGAAAGTTGCCTTCACAAACCACGATGATGGCCTCATTCTCAGGGATGCCTTTTTCCTGATATCCCCACTTGCGGGCAAGCTTCAGCGCTGTCTCCACGGCTTCGGCGCCGGAGTTCATCGGGAGCACCTTGTCGTAGCCGAAATAGTCGTGGATATATTTCTCGTAGGGTCCAAGCGAGTCGTTGAAAAAAGCACGAGAGGTGAGGCAGAGTCTCTCTGCCTGTTCCTTGAGCGCAGCCACGATTTTGGGATGGCAGTGTCCCTGGTTTACGGCGGAGTAGGCTGATAGAAAATCGAAATACCTATTCCCCTCCACGTCCCACACGTAGCACCTCTCTCCGCGTGACAGCACTACCGACAGCGGATGATAATTGTGTGCCCCATATTTCTCTTCCAGATCGATAAACTCTTTTGCCTTGGATGATATCTTCATAACGATAGCTTTATGGTTGCTTCACTCTCTTCTTTGAAGATTTTGGTTACAATGCTAAATAAATGGTTAATGTAGTACAATATTGCGGAACTGAATCTCTTTCCCTTCACTCTGCAGACCGATATGTCCCTCTTTGACCTCGCTGGTGGCGCTGTTCTGAAGGATGTCGTTGATCCAGACCTCAATGAGACCTTCATTCACCGTTATTTTTACTTTGTTCCACTCTCCAGTGGCATTTTCACTCGAGGGTTGCATCTTGCTGATCACGGGAAACGCAGGACGCTCGGTCACACCTTCGGGTAGCTTAAACTCTTTCAGGTCGGCTCCTGCCAGCATCACTAGATCACCGGCCTTTCCTGCCATAAGCTGGCATTCAATACCTTTGGGGAATGGGTTCGTGGGATCTTCTATCAGAAAGAAAACGCCGCTGTTGCTCGCCTCATCTGCCCACCTGTATTCCAGCCCCAGCGTGAAATTACGATATTTCTCCCTGGTGTACATGTAACCGAGTGGTTCACCCTTCACAGAGATAACACCCTCTTCAACCGTAAAAACCTGATCGCCCGGAACAGCATCGTTCTCAAGAACAAAATTCCAGCCGGAGAGATCTTTGCCGTTAAAAATCTTTTCTGATTGTTGTGTGCAGCCTGCTATTAAAAGAGAAAACAGGAGAACTGCTGAAAGGATTGTTTTTTGCATTGTCGTGTTTACATTAGTTAAATAAATATCTTCTCTACAAATATAGGCTTTTTATGCATAAATTGGAACAAATCCACGCAAAATTGTCACTCTGTCACAGAGCCGGTTAAAGTGCTTGATAATCCGAATTGAGCGGATGAACAACGGAACGTTCCACTCTCCTAAAAAAGCAAAAAAGATTGTGAGATAGAGCGGAAATAGATACATTTGCCCAATTTTCAGAGAGCAAGCAGTGAAGGCAATAAAAAAAGATGAGTAAAGCACATTTTCTTTGGGTGGATGATGAGATAGACCTCCTGAAACCGTATGTTCTTTTTCTTGAAGAGAAGGGATACAGCATGGAATGTGCCAATAACGGACGCGATGCCCTTGAGCTATGCCGTACAGAACTGTTCGATATCATCTTTCTGGATGAGCATATGCCCGGATTATCAGGATTGGAGACGCTCACACAGCTGCATGCCTCCCGGCCGGAGGTGCCGGTGGTGATGATCACGAAAAGTGAGGATGAGGGTATCATGAACCAGGCTATCGGGAAGAAAATTGCCGATTATCTGATCAAGCCGGTGAACCCTAACCAGGTGCTGATGACCATCAAGAAGATACCAGACAAGAAAGAGCTCATATCGGAAGCTACAACTGTCAATTACAGGGATGAGTTCACTCATTTAAGTCAGGAGACAGACATTTGTCGTTCTGCTGATGACTGGATGGCTCTTTATAAAAAGCTTATTTATTGGGAGCTGGAGCTGGGAGAGACTCAGAACCCGATGAAAGAGATACTTGCGATGCAAAAGGAGGAAGCCAACAACGCTTTTGCAAAGTTTATCAGGAGAAATTACGAAAACTGGATGACCGGCAGCACCGCTCCTCCTGTGATG
>JAENWZ010000340.1 GCA_016649795.1 Proteiniphilum sp.
CTCCATGAACTGATTCACTTTGATCTTCCCCCGCTCTGTTTCAAGCTTCACCTCTCCTATACCATCCAGATCAGGTACACGACCGATGGAGATCAACGCTTTGTCGGCAATCACCGACTCTTTGCCCTCGATCCTTATCTCCAGCTTATCGCCTTTGTCCACGATTTCGGTGATACGGGCATTGGTGATCACCTTCATTCCCTTCTTCTGAATAATTTTGTTCAGCTCGGCCGAGACCTCCTGATCGAGCGTAGGCACAATGCGGTCCATCATCTCAATGATGATCACCTTCGATCCCAGTCCGGCGAACGACTGCCCCATCTCTGTACCGATCACACCGCCGCCGATCACGGCCAGCGTTCCCGGCACCTCTTTAATGGCCAGCAGATCATCGCTGGTAAGCACCTTCTCACTCTCGATACCGGGGATATTGATCCTTGATGCTTTCGATCCGCCGGCAAGAATAATCTTATCGGCTTTGATGATCTGTGAATCATTCACCACCACATCTTTGTTTTTGTTGATCTTCCCTAACCCCTGGAAGATATCTACACCATTGCTTTTGAGCAGAGCGACCACACCGCTGGTCAGCTTTTTCACCACACCGTTCTTGTACTCCTGCACCTTCTCCATATCTACTTTGATCATGGAGCTGTCGATAAGGATCCCTCTCGATGCTGCAGCGTGAATATGCTCAATGATCTCGGCATTCTTCAGGTAGGTCTTCGTGGGGATGCAACCCACGTTGAGACAGGTACCGCCAAAGGCACCCTTCTCCACGATGGCCACTCTGGCTCCCAGCTGCGCTGCTTTGATGGCAGCCACGTAGCCGGCAGGACCGCCTCCGATGACCACCACACTGTAGTTGTCTTCGAGACGGATCATCCGTTTCTCCTCATCGCTCTCTTTCTCACCTGTATCTTCAATCACCTCGGGCATCAGCGTGTCTGCCGATTCGTTCTCCGAGCCAATGTAACCGATCACTTCGGCAATAGGCACTGTATCACCATCAGGGTGTACAATCTTCAGCAGGACACCCGATGCTTCCGCCTCTATCTCCATGCTGGTTTTATCGGTCATGATCTCGAGGATGATCTCACCTTCTGTGACGCTGTCACCCTCTTTCTTCAACCATTTTACAATTTGCCCTTCGGTCATGTCGATACCGGCTTTGGGCATGATTATTTCAAAAGCCATATTATACTATTTTTCCTGTTTAAATCAATAACGTAATCGGATCCTCCATCAACGCTTTCAGATCGGTCATAAACTTAGCGGCTGCCAGTCCGTCAATGATACGGTGGTCGCTGGTAAGGCTTATCTTCATGATGGGACGGATCACCATCTCTCCGTTGAGAGGCACCACCCTCTCATGAGTGGATGAGACACTCAGTATGGCGGCGTTAGGCTGATTGATCATGGCGGTAAACTCATCCACGCCATACATCCCCAGGTTGCTGATCGAGAAGGTACTGCCCGCTTGTTCATCCAGCAGCAGCTTCTTCGAGAGAGTACGTTCTGTTAGATCCTTGAGAGAGACAACAAACTCACTTAACGACATCTTCTCTGCATTCTTCACCACCGGCACCAGCAGCCCTTCATCCATCCCTACGGCCATGCCGAGGTTCACATAGTTGTGGAAGGTGACCTCCGTACCCTCTTTGTTGAGGCTCGCGTTGATATACTTGTGCTTCATCAGCGTCTTCACCACTGTCATTGAGATGAGATCAGTCACCGTCAGTTTCTTACCGGTCTTCTCTTTGATTGGCTCAATCAGTCGTTTCCGCAGTGCCAGCATCTCGGTCATATCCACCTCCCATGTCTGAATAAAGGAAGGAATGCCGAAATAGCTCTCCATCATCCGTTTGGAGATGATCTTGCGCATCTGCGTCATCGGCATAGTTTCGGTTTCACCCATTATCTCTGCCTGTGGCGCAGGCTGTCCCTTTTCTGGTTTTTGTGGAGCCTGCTCCTCCGTGGCAGGCATCGCTCTGGGCGGTGCCATGGC
>JAENWZ010000131.1 GCA_016649795.1 Proteiniphilum sp.
AAATCAAATGTGCGTGTGGAAGAGGTGCAATTGGTGGCGGTGAATCAGATTTCCACTTTTACCGCCACGATAGAGGCCGGTCAGGTAAACAATATCGCCCCGGCCATGGGCGGACGTATTCGCAGGATCAATGTGGATGTAGGCGCTTATGTCCGTCGCGGACAGGCGCTGGTAGCCATGGATGCCGCCAATTTCTCGCAGCAGCAGACGCAGGTAGCTACGCTCAGGAGAGACTACGAGAGATATAATGAGCTCTTTGCAGTGGGGGGGATCTCTAAGCAACAGCTCGATCAGGCCAGGACACAACTTGATATCGCGGAATCTGCACTCAGCAACCTGGGAGAGAATACCACGCTGACGAGTCCCGTAAGCGGAGTGGTGACCGCCCGCAACTATGATCCGGGTGACGTGGCGATGCAGCTGCCCATCCTTACCATAGCGAATATCAATCCGGTAAAGGTGATGGTGAATGTGTCCGAATCATTTTACAGCAAGGTTGTGAAAGGTATGCCCGTTGAGGTGCAGGCCGATGCTTTGGGCAGCGAGATTTTTCAGGGAAAAGTGACACTTATTCATCCCACGCTCGATCCCAGCTCTCACACTTTTACAGTGGAGGTATCTGTCTCCAACAGCGACCAGCGTCTTCGTCCCGGCATGTTTGCGCGTGTGAAGATGAATTTCGGTACCAACGAAAGCCCTCTTGTTTCAGACAAGGCTGTACTGAAGCAGACCGGCTCCAACGACCGTTATGTGTTCGTGGAGAAAGAGGGGAAGGCAATCTATACGCTGGTTGAACTCGGTACCAGGATAGATGACAAATTTGAAATTATATCAGGGTTGAGTGCTGGAGATAGAGTGATTGTAGAGGGTAACACCGGGTTAATTGACGGTGCCGCAGTGGAGGTGGTACAATAATGGTACGAACAGTCTAAAAAATAAACAGATGAAACCATATGAAACCGCGGTGAAAAATCCCGTGGGAACAGCTTTAATATTTATAGGTGTGGTGCTGATCGGGATCATGTTTTACCGGCAGCTACCCATTGACCTGTATCCCAATATAGATCTCAACATAGTATCCGTGATGACATCCTATTCGGGTGCGGGTGCAGAGGATGTGGAAGCCAACGTAACCCGTCCCCTGGAAGATGTGCTCAACTCGACAGAGAAATTAAAAGAGATCACTTCGCAGTCGAAAGACGGGATGTCGATGATCATGCTTGAGTTCGATTTTGGCACCAACATGGATAATGTGATGAACGATGTGCGGGACAAAGTGGATATGATCGCGGGATTCCTTCCGGACGGAACAGAGGACCCCCTGATTCTGAAATTCAGTTCCGACATGATACCGGTGGTCGTTCTCTCTGCAACGGCTGAAGAGAGTGCAGCGGCTTTGTACAAGATTCTGGATGAGCAGGTGGCCAACCCGCTGAACCGCATCTCCGGTATTGGTACCGTCTCTGTGAGCGGGGCTCCTCAAAGGGAGATTCAGGTGAACGTTGTTCCTCAAAAACTGGAAGCGTACAATATCTCTCTTGAGCAGATTGCGCAGGTGATTGCTACCGAGAACGTGAACGTTCCGGCCGGTAACTTCGATATTGGTTCACAAACCTATATGTTGCGTTTGGAGGGTGAGTTTACAGATAGTCGTGATCTGAACGATATTATTGTAGGGAACAACCAGGGCCGGGCCGTCTATTTGCGTGATGTGGCTTTCGTAAGTGATACGCTTGAGAGCCGCATACAGGAAAATTATACCAACGGTGTGCGAAGTGCCAGTATCGTTGTGCAGAAACAATCGGGAGCCAATACGGTAGCGATTGCCGATGCAGTGAGGAAACAGCTTCCCGAACTGCAAAAGAATCTCCCTCCCGATATAAAGCTCGTCACCGTGATGGACACCTCTGAATATGTGAAGGTCTCCATCAACAGTCTGCTCGAAACCATTCTGCTGGCACTGGTTATTGTAGGAATCATCGTACTGTTTTTCCTTGGCAGGTGGCGTGCCACCATCATCGTGATGGTGACGATTCCCATCTCGCTGATCGGGTCATTCATCTATCTCTACCTCACGGGTAATACCATCAATATCATCTCGCTCTCGGCGTTATCCATTACCATTGGTATGGTGGTAGACGATGCCATCGTGGTGTTGGAGAACATCACTTCCCATATTGAGCGGGGGAGTCAGCCCAAGCAGGCAGCTGTTTACGGAACAGAAGAGGTATCTCTCTCTGTGATCGCCTCCACGCTGACCATTATCGCGGTATTCCTGCCGATGACCATGGTCGGAGGTTTTGCCGGTGTGATGTTCAAGCAGCTTGGATGGATGGTGACCATCATCATCTCTCTCTCATTGATCATCGCGCTCACACTCACTCCTATGATGAGTGCCAAGATGATGCGTGGTAACAGAGAGGTGAAGGTGAATTGGTTCGACAGATGGTATAACAAAAGAGTCTTACCGCTTCTGAACAAGCTCGATCACGGTTATTCCCGTTTGGTGAACGCTGTTGCAAGAAAAAGAAGAATAACCCTGTTTATCGTGTTGCTGATCTTTGTTGTGAGTGCGGTGATCAGTGCTATCACACTGAAAACAGAGTTCATGCCGGCATCAGACAACAATGATATAGGCCTCACTGTGGAGATGCCCACCGGCACCCGCATGGAGGTAGCCCGTGAAACGGGTCACCGTATTGCTGAAAAGATGAAGGAGCACTATCTCGAGATAGATATTATCTCTTTCAGCGTGGGAGCTGCCAGCGAGGATAATGCGTGGGCTGCCATGCAGGACAATGCATCCAACATTATCACCTATACCATCCGTCTGACAGAAGCAAAAAACAGAAACAAAAGTATTTACGATGTATCTGATGAGATGCGTCAGGATCTGGCTGCCATGCCTGAACTGAATCGTTATAAGGTGATGCCGGGTGGTGGCGATATGGGTATGACCGGAGGCAGTAATGTCGAATTGAATGTTTTCGGTTATGATCTCACTGTCACCGACAGAGTGGCCAACGAATTGAAAACACGTCTGGACAAAGTGGAGGGATTACGGGATATAGCTATCTCGAGAAAAGATTATCGACTTGAATACCAGATTCAATTCGATCGTGAAAAACTTTCGTTGAACGGTTTGAATATGAGCACCGCTGCCAATGCGGTAAGGAACAGGATTAACGGACTTACCATGTCGCAATATCGTGAAGAAGGTGAAGAGTATAACATACGCGTTCGTTACGAAGAACAATACCGTGAATCGATAGAGGATATTGAAAATATACTTATTTTCAATCCTATGGGTGCAGGTGTGCGTGTACGCGATATAGGTACAGTAGTGGAGACTTCGACACTTCCCCAGGTGGATCGTCAGGACCGCCAGCGTATTGTCACTGTCACAGGATCTATTTACGGGCGTGCTTTGAGTGAGGTGGTAACAGATGTGAACACATTGCTTGCCGATTATAAAATCCCCCCGGGTGTTCAGATCGAACTGGGTGGATCGATGGAAGATCAGCAGGAGTCATTCGCCGACCTGCTCCTATTGCTTATGATCGTTTCGTTGCTGGTTTATATTGTACTGGCATCGCAGTTTGAGTCACTCACCTATCCCTTTATCATCATCCTCACCGTTCCTTTTGCCTTTGTGGGGTCGCTGCTATTGCTTGCCATTACAGGGCAACCACTCGGTATCATGGGGTTTGTGGGATTGATCATGCTGGTAGGTATGGTGGTGAAGAACGGGATCGTGCTGATCGACTATATCAACCTCAACCGTGAACGTGGTATGTCGATCATCACCGCGGTGGTGCATGGCGGACGTTCAAGGCTTCGTCCGGTGTTGACGACATCACTCACAACCATCCTTGGTATGGTGCCACTGGCAATCGGTACAGGGCAAGGGTCGGAGATGTGGCAGTCATTGGGTGTGGCCATTATCGGTGGAATGACCTTCTCCACCATCATCACCCTGGTGCTTATACCGGCGCTCTATTCAATGATGGGTGGATTCGGTGTACGCAGACGACGCAGGAAACATCGTGAGATACTGGTGAATAGTAACGAACAAAATTTGATAATCGAATGAAAGCAGTAATGATTATATTGGATCAGGCGCACTACGACCAGATTGTGGACAACCTGAGCAAGTTAAATATACGGGGATTTACAGCGTGGAAGGAGGTCTACGGCAAGGGAAGCAGTGACGGGATACCACATTACGGATCCCACGCGTGGCCTTCTGTCAATAATTCCATCCTTACGGTTGTGGAAGACGACAAGGTGCCTCTGTTATTGAATTATCTGAAGGAGCTGGACGATGAAGCGGCCAATCTTGGTCTGAGGGCATTTGTCTGGAACATAGAAGAAGGAATGTGATTCAATTTTAAATGATAGATCCCTGGGGGGTGTCGCTGTTACAGTGGCGCCCTCTCTTTTTATCTCACATCGATCAGCAACACCCAGTCTTTTTGTGATTGGCTGGGTGGGTTGAAGGTCTCCTGTTCTGCCTCGTGCCGTCCTCTCACTTTTTTCTTTTTCCCGGTTACCGGGTTGAACCAGGAGACTATCTTGCGCCCCTCTTTCAGTTTGTTCATGCTGATGGTTACAGGTTCGGGGCGGGGCAGATAGATCATGGCATAGCTGCCCTTCAGGTTACGTGTGGCGATGATCTCATTGGTGTAATCACTGCCCCTGTCGGAAGCGATTAGGCTGTTATCTTCCACGCGGTTGAAATCAGGACGGGAGAGCATCAGCTCTTTCAGATGGTGGATGTGAGTGGCAGCTTTAGCCCCGAGCGCCTTACGCCATCCGATGATGGTGTCACCCACCCATATGGGAGCATTGCGCGTTGTATCCACAAACTGCCATATCTGATGATGACCGTACACCGTGCCGCAGCCTCCGGCGAACACCCCTCTGTAGATCCGTGCCCGCACATCGTAGTCATCGAAGTAACCCCGTTTGCTGCGTGTCCATTTCCCGTCCCACGGGTTCACGGGGTGATCCTCATAGCAGGGCTCCATGTCCAGCACCGGACGTTTGGGTGTCAGCTTCAGATCATCGGCAATCTGATTCCACACCTGCACCTCCCTGCTGCCGTGGCTGCTCTGTATGGCATGCATATCGAGCCACCCCTCCTGCTGCAGGTTTTTACTCGTGGAGGAGCCTCCCCGGGGATGATAGGCAATAAACACCTCTTTTCCGCAGCTCTCTTCAATAGCCCTGGCCATGGCCCGCCAGACGGGACGGTAATCGGCTGTGATCCTGTTGTTTTTATATTCCACACTCTGACGATCACCACCCAGAATCCAGATGATGTTCCACTGATCCTTATAGCGTTCCGCCAGCTTCTTGGCATAGTGATAAGCTCTCTTTTCATCGGTGAAGATCACCGGGCCGGCGGCTCCGGGTACCACCTTGTCACCCCAGGCGGGCAGGAGGCCGATATACATTTTACGTTTCGCCGCCTCACGGATCACAAAGTCCACATGATCCCAGTAATCATATTGAGTAGAATCTTTGGGATCGTTGCCCGGAGTGATGTCCCATTCAAGTGTTTTGATGTTATTGAAAGGCATATCTCCATATCTGTTTGGCTTGCGTATCCCGTCAACCTCGGCGAGAGCCACGCTCAGAATCACGTTAAATCCCTGCCTGCTGCGGGTCTTAAGGTAATGAGCAGCTTCATCCCTGTCTAGCCGGTGGAACAGTTCCCAGCCGGTATCACCCAGCCAGAAGAAAGGGTTGCCATCCTTCTGGCTGATCAGATAGGTACCGCTCTTATCGGCTGCAATCTGTGCCTGCAGGGAGGAGAGGGTAAGCAGAATAACGATGAGGAGTGAAGACAATTTTTTCATGATCTGTCGGATTTTATTTGCAATGCTAACAATCACAAAAATAGCATTTTTTTTTGTGATTGTCAGCTGTAGTCATAGAAAGTGAGCAGATCCATCTCTTTTTAAAGGGAGCCTTTATGAACGAAATCAATTTTCAAAACGTTTACTTACCAAGCAAATTAACCAACAGAGAAAGATATGGGAATCATCAGAAGCATCCTCGATACAGACCTCTACAAGTTTACCACCAGTTATGCCTATTCCAAGCTGTTTCCGCGTGCCTGTGGCGAGTTTGAGTTCGTGGACAGAAGCAACAGCGATTATCCGGAGGGGTTCGACCGTATGCTGAGAAAAGAGCTGGAAGAGATGTCCGGGCTCTCACTGACTAAAGAGGAGGAGGCTTTCGTTAAAAAACAGATGCCTTATCTTCCTCCCACCTACATCGATTTTCTGAAAGGATTCCGTTTCGATCCCTCTGAGCTGGATATACGCATGGAAGAAAAGAAACTGCATGTAAAGACCACCGGATTGCTCTACCGCGTTACGCTGTGGGAGACACCTATACTG
>JAENWZ010000220.1 GCA_016649795.1 Proteiniphilum sp.
GATCATCGTCAAGAAAAATTGCAAAGCCTCCGTTTCTGTTAATACCGTTAGTCCCCGCCCTGGTAAATCGAAAGCCGTTCTTCTGCTCCAATATATCTCCTTTCTCATCTACAAAATTGCGTGCATTATAGGAAAAAACAGTATCTAATATACGATCAGAAAGGTTCCTGAAGCTGTATTCAATGACTCCCACCGGGAGGCTGGAGTTATCTTCATCGGTAGGAATAAAAGGACTCCACCCCGAAATTTTCACCTCCATTGGAATATCCTTGTCCTGCAGTTCGATCAACCCGAACGGAAAACGGGCGAGAAAAGAGCCCTTTTCGAATCTGGGCAATCCATAGTTTCGGTTGCCCAGACCGTTGCCACTACCACGGGGACCGAACAATTTCCAGGTAGGGACCGTCGACTCCAATACTTTTGCCCCCTTCTCCAGACCCTTTACACTGATGGCCGCAAATGCATAAGGAGTGTTATAGATCTCAGGTCTGTTGTTTACAGAGAGATGGGAAATCGCTCCGGTACCCTCCAGGCAGAACATTCCTGCCCCAATTCCTCCGAGGGGGAAAGCAACCCTGCTTAGGTATTCGTTTTCATAGACATCATTGAAATTTCTCGCTGTTCTGTCAAGCTGAAAATTCAGTTTTTCGATGTCGTCACTTTTCCCTATTAAACTCCCGGCAGATGTTAGTGCCGGATAGCCGGTCACGGCAATGGTTCCCAATCCAACTTTTTTAAGAAATGATCTCCGGTTACTCATAAAGCGTTAATTAATTATTTGTCAAGTTGTTTAATAAATTGTCTGGCCGGAAGAGGAGTTACACCAAAAATAAACCTCTCTCCATTTTTGAATGGTGATTTCAGTTCAAAGTTTTCAAATGATATTCCTCCCGGTATGGGTGAATTACTTGCCCAGTAAGTGTATCTGCCGTTTACCAGTCCTTTCATATTTTGATCAGGTGTGGGGGAGTACCAGTATTGGGTCGCTTTTTTCCCGTAATAATTCCAGTTCCCTCTTGTATCGGAAGCGTATTGAGCATTGACAGGATCCTCCTCATCGGGTGCTGCGATGAAATATACTCCCCCTTTTTTATCCCTGATCATATTATTGACAGGTGTTTCATCATGCGCTGTAAAATGACTGTCATTGTATCCTGGCCATAAATCGAGTGAGTATTTTGCACTCTCAGTCAGGTACAGTCTGCGTAACCTTGCGAAATTACCCATGGTAGCTGTAAGAATAAGATGGTCCATTGCTGGTGAACCGTTGCAGGCATAAGTGGTCAGTTCTATTTCGTAAGGGCTGTTCTGATAAAACCGCAATCTTACATAAGGTTGCGAACCGTTCTCGAAGGTCTCTGAGAAGATATAGAGTGTGAGCGTTTCCACGCCCTCTATCTCTTCAATCACCCCCTTCGCTGGTGATGTTGCCGGCTGTGGATCAGTGCATGCAGGATTGTCTGAGCTCCAAAAACGCTTACCCCTGACTCCATCCAGCGCACTCATCTCCAGTTCTGATAAACCGCGTTGCTCCTCTCCCGAAGGTATCGGTTCAATGGCGATAAAATTGATCATCCTGTCCTCCTCGTGTCCCAAATAAGGCGCATATATTCTGAATAAACCGCGCGGACCCGATGTCGGGGCTATTCCCACCCTTATACCCTCGAGGTGACCCCAGACCGGGACCGCGGGATAATTGTCCGCGGGTTGAATCCAGCGACCGTTCACCGTTACAGGAGAGAGGTTCACCCTATTCTGTGCTGATATCTGCAACCACCCGGCGACAGTAAAAAACAACACAATAGTAAGGATGAGACTATTCAATTTATTCATACTACATCTTGTTTACAATCATCTCTTTCTCGAAAATTATGATCTGTTCGTTCTGTTGTAGATAAAAGAAAGCTCTCACTCATTCCCCCACAACTGCGGATCATTCCCCTTGGCTTTCCTCCAGGCATCCCTCCATCTGTGCATATCCATATGGTTGATAAATGGTTTCGGCTTACGCTGCTCTTTTGTAGGAGCTGCCGGCAGCATCACAGCAGTATCCTGATACCAGTAAGCTACTGTAGAAAGATCAAGCGTCAGGTTGTTGTTGTGACCGGTTTCAATGGTACCCTTCACAGCTGTTTCAAAAAAGATGGGATCATTGATAAAGAAACGATATACATGGGTACGTCCCAGCCACCCCACATCGTTGTTCACGCGTGGATATCCGAAATGGGGGTGTGAGAAAGGTTCTTTCGGACACCAGGAGGTGTTGAAGAAATCCTCCGTTCCGGTACCGATCAGCCGAGGCTTTTCTTCACCGTCAATAAACCACATATCATCCCCTTCACCGTACCACATAGGGGTAGGGGAGTGCACATAGTAGTTGATTCCCACAAAGTGTCCTTTCCCTTTGGTGTCAATAAAGACATAGTTACGATCACCCTCTTTGTTGGGCTTCTGTTCCCCCGTAAGAGACCACTCAGTCTCACCTTCGGGCAGTGCTTCCGAGAGGGTGTGATTGTACCATGCGTGAAAACGTCCCATCTCTTCGGGCAACTTTTTCATCTCCAGATAATCCACATAGAAATAAAAAGCGTTGATCGTTTGACCGGTCTGATTTTCAATCTCTATTCTTGCACCCTTTTCGAAAGGCATAGCGAAATAACTACTCATCCCTGTTCCGTTTTCCGGTCCTACAGAAAGAGGAAGCGAGGCGTAGTTGTAGCGTTCATCCCATCCCTGTCCGAAAAATGGACCGATAGGAGATTCAACGGAGGGATAGTCGTTCCCGTCCCAGTAGATCCGGATAATGATGTCGTTTCTGCTCAGTTTATTGGGTGGGGGTGCAATGGTGATCCAGATATGGTTGATCACACCGGTACCCTCAATTGCTGCAATCGTCCGCTTCTCACCCGGCTTAAAAGGTTCCAGATGATCTCTGTTCCCTCCCGTGGGGTCGGTACTGGAGATCCTCCTGTTTTTCATTCCCGATTTCATTTTTGCCAGTTCGAACATCTCCCCGATTGTTTCCGTTTGCGAAAAAGAGGGGAGTGCAAGTAATACTCCCAAAAGGAGTAAACCCGTTTTCAAAATTTTAAATTTCTCTCTCATGCTTTTTAAGTTATAGATTTATTTATATAAAGGTCCGTAAGCAGCACAAGCGCGGTAATCGGCACCTTCATTGTCTGAGCCGAAAGCGGACCAGGCGTCAGGACGGAATATCTTCTCATCGTCTACATTATGCATATTCACCGGTATGGAAAGGGTTGAGGCAAGAGTAATCAGATCGGCACCGATATGTCCATAGCTGATGGCTCCGTGGTTGGCGCCCCAGTTGTTCATCACGGAATAGATATCGGTAAAACGACCTTTACCGGTCATACGCGGTACAAAGAAGGTGGAGGGCCAGGTCTTGTCCGTACGCTGATCGATCAGTTCAAAAACATGATCGGGGAAAGTGGCTGTCCATCCCTCTGCAATCTGGAGCACCGGACCCACTCCTTTTACCAGGTTGATCCTGCACATGGTGACAGGCATACCGGGGCGCGTAAGAAACTTGGAAGAGTATCCGCCGCCACGCATATATTCAAGCGATGCCGGATGCCAGGTGGTCGCCTCCAGCATTTTATCCACCTCTTCATTTGTGATCTCCCAGAATGGTTTCATCACAGGGTTACCTTCTGCATCTGACTACTGCCCTGTGCCATCGAGTGTACATGAGCCGGAGTTGATAAGATGTATGGCACCATGCTCAAGCAAGCCGTCAGGTTTCCAGCCGCTGATTCGCTCAATTGCGTCGGGACTCCAGTAGGTGCGTACATCGGCAAATATCTGTGAGGTGTTGGTCAGCAGATGATTGAACAGCATGCTGATAC
>JAENWZ010000040.1 GCA_016649795.1 Proteiniphilum sp.
AACTCACTGAGCTGCTTCGTCATGCTTTCGGGATAAACAATGGTGCTGTCTATGATGCCCTCCCTGGCAGGTTGGTGGATTCCCTGAGCCTGTAAAAACGTTCCCATCAAAAGATATATGAGTGTAAGTAAAATATTTTTTTTCATACGATTATATTATATACATTCCATCCCTGCACTTAAGTGTAATTCCTGCATGGGTATAGATTCATTTAAAAATTAAAACTGAATTGAACTCCATAGGATGAACTGCCATTAAAAACGGAGTACCCTTCTCTCATCATAGCGGGTTCCACGCGCATCGACAAATCAGGACTCATATCAAAGTCGAACAACTGCGCATCCACATAAGCATCTACAATGGTAATCATATAAAGTGCGACAGTACCTATAATACTCAAATCCCTGTAGTAGCGATAGTAGTCTTTTCTTTTTTGCAATACATCCGTAAACCACTCCATGTCAACCGATTGAGGGGTGCGACCGTATGGGAGCATATTGTGCCACCGGTTGGTTTCGGGGTTGTCGTCCATAATATCCTGATATCCTCCCAGATAATCGCGATAATAACCGTTGTTCCAGTTTATAGCGTAAGTTAACCCTACAAAACCACCGAAGAGGATGGGAAGCTTCCAGTATTTGCGATTATATACCTGACCCAACCCGGGAAAGATCGCCGAGTAGATGACTGCTTTTTTGGGTGTTGGTTTGAAAATAGAGGAGGGTGCAAAAAAAGCGTCGGAGGAAGGGGCGTTGATAATGCTGTCAACAGTGACCTGAATGGGCTCTCTCTGCAGCTCAACCCTGGTGCCGTTATTCGTTGTGACAGGGATGGAATCAGGCGGAACAACTGCCGCTGAATCTTCCGCGAGCATGAAAGTCCTGTCCTGACGCTGCTGCGGTGAGATATCCTGAGAGTGAACATCTACACAGCAAAACGTGAATAAAAGGGAAACAAGAATTCCGGCAAGCTTCATCTTCTGGCTTATTTTTTCATTTTATCGAACATCACGATAATGCGCTCCAGATCTTCAGGAGAATCAAAAGGGATAGTTATTTTTCCTTTGCCTCTTTTGTTGTAATTGAACTGGACATCGGTTTTGAAATAGGAGGAGAGATGCTGCTTCAACAGATCAAAATCATCGGGTAACATCTGTTTTGACACCGTTTTCTTCGATCCGGACTTTTTGTCGTTGGCACTATCCTGCTTCCGAATTGGCTTCCCCTCACTGAATTCCCGTACAATCAACTCTACCTTCCGTACCGAGAGCCCATCTTCAAGAATAAGATTATAGAGGGAAAGCTGTGCTACCGGGTCGTTCATGGTAACCAGCGCTCGTGCATGCCCCATATCTATCTTTTTATCTTTCACTCCCATTTGCACATCAGCAGGAAGCTTCAACAGACGCAGGTAGTTGGTGACGGTAGCCCTTTTTTTCCCTACTCTCTCGCTCAGTTGCTCCTGAGTAAGAGAGAGGCTCTCAATCAAAGTTTGATAAGCAAGGGCAATTTCTATGGAATTGAGATCTTCGCGTTGAATATTCTCAATCAGCGCCATCTCCATTGTTTCGTCGTCTTCTACCGTTTTGATATATGCCGGTATTGAGGTCAGACCTGCCATTTGCGAGGCGCGATAACGTCGCTCACCGGCAATGATCTGATAGGAATCCTCATCCAGTTTACGCAACGTAACAGGTTGAATTAACCCGATAGACCTGATGGAAGCGGTTAGTTCCAGCAATGCTTCCTTATTGAAAACAGTACGCGGTTGATCGGGATTGGGAACAATCTTACTCAGTTCTACCTCATTGATGGATGAAGAGCCTTGTATTTCGCTGTCGTTAAATGAGATTAACGCATCCAATCCTCTTCCTAATGCATTCTTTTTAGCCATAATTAAATCGGTAAAGAGTACAAAGCTAGGATTTTTTTTCGATAAGCTCTTGCGCCAGCTGCATGTGATTGATAGCTCCACGTGAACCGGCATCATACATCAACGCTGGTTTGGCATGGCTCTGTGATTCACTTAGGGTGATATTTCGCTGTATAACAGTAGTGAAAACCAACTCCTTAAAGTGATGTCTCACCTCTTCGTAGATCTGGTTATGAAGGCGGAGACGTGAATCATACATTGTGAGGACGAATCCTTCTATTTCAAGCCCTGTATTCAGTTTGGACTTGATGATCTTCACTGTGTTCAACAGTTTGCTTAATCCCTCGAGGGCAAAATATTCACATTGTACCGGTATGATCACTGAATCGGCTGCAGTAAGGGCATTCACGGTGATGATACCCAGTGATGGTGAACAATCGATAAGGATATAATCATATGTCTCACTGATAGGGTGTAAGAGATCACGGAGCCTCTTTTCTCTGTTGCTCATCTGTACCATCTCCAATTCTGCACCCACCAGATTGATGTGGGAAGAGATGATATCAATATTTTCAAATGGAGTGTGGTGCAGAGCCTCCTGGGGAGTACATTTACCAATTAACCCTTCATAGATCGTATTTTTTATTTTCTTTATATCGATACCCAAACCGGAGGAAGCATTTGCCTGTGGATCGGCATCCACTACCAGCACCTTTTTTTCCAATGCAGCAAGCGAAGCTGCGAGATTAATGGTTGTAGTGGTCTTACCCACTCCTCCTTTTTGGTTCGCCAATGAGATGATTCTACCCATACAATTCAATTTAGAGGCAACATCGTTTTCGTTAAGTAGTGAATGAAAAAACGAGCCACTTTTGATGGCAAAATAAATAATAAATCAGACAACTCTGTGTTAATTAATTAAAAGGTTGGCCTTTTTGTTGATAAATCAATGCTTTTAAGAGAACGATGTCATCATTCCCATAAAAAATCGGTATCTCTCCCATGTTTGCCCAACAGATTATCTTTCTGGAAGAAAAACTCTTTTTCTCCGAAAGCGGGCTCTAACTCATCGAACCATGTAGCTTTTTTGTCGTACTTCGCAAAGAAAGGAATATCCACCAAATTGGGATTGCGGCACTGAAGTAACCGAAGCACAAACACTTTCTCTCCCCTGACCTCCGTCACGCCCAAAATCTGGATCTTACCCGGGTTAGCGCTCATGCTGGGGCCTCGCACGGTGCGGCTCAGGCCGCTCACACTGCGATAAGCTTTCCGGAAAATATTCCATGCTTTTTCGAGGGGAACATCGAAAAATGCCTTCGAACCGGTATCACGTGCAACAAACATATAATAGGGAATCAGCCCGAGATCCACCTGTTCTTTCCACATTGCTGCCCAAATCAGAGGATCATCGTTGATATGGCGAAGCAGCGGTGATTGTGTTCTGATGTGAGCTCCTGTGTTTTGAATTCGATCAACAGCCTGCTTCACAGCATCGGTAGAGAGCTCTACCGGGTGGTTGAAGTGCGCCTGAAAAGCAAGGTGTTTACCTGCTTTCTTCACCTTCTCGAAAAGACGCAGCATATCATCTGCATCTTTATCCGTCAGAAACCGATAAGGCCAATAAGCCAGTGTTTTGGAGCCGATACGAATATTTCTGATATGAGCATATTCTTTCGATAAAAGCAGCTCTATGTACGCCGACATAATATTGGCTTTCGCTGTGAGAGGATCACCTCCGGTGAAAAGGACATCTGTCACATTCGTATGTTTCTTCAGATATCTGTGGAGCAGATCGGCCTCTTTCATCGCGAACTTAAGCTCATTCATGCCGGAGAACTGCGGCCAGCGGAAACAGAAGGTACAGTAAGCGTGACAAGTCTGCCCCTGACTGGGGAAAAAGAGCACCGTTTCACGGTATTTATGCTGCATGCCATGTAGTTTCACACCATCGATGCTCGGCACATTGTGTTCCTGACCCGCCGGGTTGGGATTGAGCTTCATCCTGATGTCATGCACCCTCTTCTTCAGTGCTGCCTCATCGTTTTTGTCAAGTAGCTTCTTCACCTGTGTGTAATGCGTTTTTGAGAGCATCTCTTTTCGTGGGAAGGTAAGAGTGTAAATAGGATCATTCGGCACATTGTTCCAATCTATCAACTCTTCCACGACATAGTTGTTTGACTTGAAGGGCAAAACCTGACCTACAACGCGAATAGCTTCCCTATCTTCTTCAGATAAAGCATTCAACTGAGGCAGATCGTTGTAATTTCGAAGGATGAAATTTCTGTATTTTTTCGTTTCCATTTTAATCAAATATATTTCAGTGTGGCTGAACTACAGGAAGTGAATAGAGTCCCGCGAATTGGAGTTAAAGGATATAATTTGTAGTTCGGAAAGAACAAAAATAAGAAAAAGGTATCAAAAAGACAAATCTTTTATAACATTTTTACTATTTAAAAGATATAAAAAATCACTTTGACTCATTTCCGAAAGAAAGGAAAGATTTTTTCCTTTTATCATCACTATTTAAAAATAAATTGATTACTTTTGCCTCTCAATGAAAATATCTTTTTCACATATACACCATTGTAAAGCAACTGTCCTGATCCGACGATGCTTTTAACTTCTGCAGGCACCTCATTGTCTGCATCCCCCTTTCCATCTATTTCCGCCAGGAGGCGGCTCACATCAGCAACTTTTTTAATTTTTTTATTGTTTTAGGATGAATGTAGTAATTCATATAGCCACCAGCAGTTTCATAAGCTTTGCGCAAGAGATATGCGATTTGATTTACGAATCGGCACAGGCACGTGGCACAGGCATTGCCAAGCGAAGCGCAGAGTATATAGCAGAGAAAATCAATGCCGGCAAAGCAGTGATTGCCCTCGATGGCGATCAGCTGGTAGGTTTTGCATATATTGAAACCTTTAGTCACCAGCGGTTCGTAGCCAACTCAGGGTTAGTCGTGCACCCCGATTATCGTAATCAGGGATTGGCGAAGAAAATCAAACGGAAAATTTTCGATCTCTCCCGCAAGCTTTACCCCAATGCAAAGATTTTCAGCATTACTACCGGCCTGGCAGTGATGAAGATGAATACAGAACTGGGGTTTAAACCGGTCACCTTTTCGGAGCTGACCGATGATGAAGAGTTTTGGAAAGGATGCCAGGGATGCCGTAATTACGATATCCTGCAGCGTAACAACTATAAAATGTGCCTTTGCACGGGGTTGCTCTACGATTCCAAAGCCAAACCGGTGCAGAAAGCGAGTCCTTTTGCCAAAAAAGTGGTGAAACCAATAATTAAGACAAGGAAAGCAAATAAAATGTTTAAGAAATGAAACAAAAAGTAGTTTTAGCATTCAGCGGTGGTCTCGACACATCTTTCTGCGTACCCTGGCTGATGAATGAAAAAGGGTTGGAAGTACACACCGTGATAGTGAATACGGGCGGGTTCTCCGATGAAGAGGCAAAACGTATCGAGGAGCGTGCGCTCACCCTGGGTGCCACAACGCACACCTGCATCGATGCCGTGGAAGATTATTATGCACGCGGCATCAGGTATCTGATCTTTGGAAATGTGTTAAAAAACAACACCTATCCCTTGTCTGTAAGCTCTGAACGATTTTTCCAGGCGATGGCTGTGCTGGACCATGTCAGGAAGGTGGGAGCAGGTCGCGTAGCTCACGGAAGCACCGGTGCAGGGAACGACCAGGTACGTTTCGACCTTCTCTTCGAGGTGCTATCACCCGACGTGGAGATTATCGCACCCATCCGTGAGCTGGCATTGTCACGACAGCAGGAGATCGATTACCTGAAAGAGAAAGGGTTTGATTTTTCGTGGGAGAAATCGAAATACTCCATCAACCAGGGGATCTGGGGTACCAGCGTAGGCGGTGTAGAAACGCTTAAATCATCGGGCGTACTGCCCGAAGAGGCCTACCCTTCACAGGTAACGGCTCATGGTGTGGAGCGCATCACCATCGGATTTGAGAAGGGTGAACCTGTATCGCTAAACGGCGAGAAGATGTCGCCCGTACAACTGATACACCTGTTGCACAAGACAGCATCGAAATATGGTATCGGCCGCGATGTACATGTGGGTGACACCATCATCGGAACCAAAGGGCGTGTAGCTTTTGAGGCACCGGCACCACTGATTATCGTCAAAGCACATCATCTGCTCGAGAAGCATGTGCTCACCAAGCAGCAGCTCTACTGGAAGGAGCAGCTCTCAAACTGGTACGGACAACTGATGCATGAAGCACAATACCTGGAACCGGTCATGCGTAACATCGAGACCTTCCTCAGCGACACCCAGAAATATGTCACGGGTGAGGTGGAGGTGGAGCTGCGTCCCTATCATTTCGCGGTGCTGGGATGCTCCAGTGACTACGACCTGATGAGTTCCCTGTTTGGCGAATACGGGGAATCAAACAAATCCTTCTCCGGACAGGATGTGGTGGGATTCACGAAGGTGACTGCCAACCCGCTGAAAATTTATTATACCATTCACGACAATGATTAATGTAAGTATTGCAGGCGGAACGGGATACACGGCAGGTGAGCTGTTGCGCATCCTGCTCAGTCATCAGGAAGTAAACATAGAGTCGGTGATCAGCACCACCTCCGTGGGTATGCCTGTTGCGGAGATGCACCGTGATCTGCTGGGAGAGACCGATCTGGTCTTTAGCGACAGATTCAGCAATCCCGATCTTATCTTCCTCTGCCTGGGACATGGATTATCACGTACCTTCCTGGAGGATAACGATGTTCCTGCAAACTGTAGGATCATTGATCTGGGAAACGATTTCCGCGTCGAACCTCTTTTTGGTGAGAGGGAGTTTGTTTTCGGATTGTGTGAACTGAACAGGGAGAGGATCCGCACGGCTGATAATGTTGCCAATCCGGGCTGTTTCGCCACATCCATCATGTTGGCGCTGCTGCCGCTGGCAGAGAAGAACCTGTTGAAGGACGAGATCCACGTGCATGCGATCACAGGCTCTACCGGTGCAGGCAAGAGACCGGGCGAGACCACCCACTTCAGCTATCGCGACAACAATATCTCGGTCTATAAACCTTTCACACACCAGCATCTGACAGAGATAGGCAACACATTAATAAGCGCGGGAAACAGTGAACTTCCTCAGATCAACTTCGTCCCTGTGCGGGGTGATTTCACCCGGGGCATTTTCGCCAGCGTATATACCAAATGGGATGGTGAGATATCAGAAAAAGAAGCGGTTGAACTCTACAAAGCGTTTTACGCCACCTCTCCCTTTGTGTTTGTTTCTGATAAATCGATAAGCCTGAAAGAGGTGGTCAACAGCAATAAAGGATTGCTGCATATTGAATTACATAACGGTTATATCCATATCACCTCCATCATCGATAATCTGGTAAAAGGGGCATCGGGACAAGCGGTACAGAATATGAACCTGATGTTCGGGCTGGAGGAGACGACAGGGCTGAGACTCAAGGGAAGCGCTTTTTGACGATTTGAAGATGTGATGATTTGGTGATTCGGAGTTGTGATGATCAGCAAATCGGAAAATCAATAACTGAACTTTCGCATGTCTCTCGATTATAGCTAAATATTTCGACTGTCGCTGTTTAGCTCTATACCCTTAACAGGGATACTTGCGAAAGTTAAATCAATAAAAAAATAAAATGAAACTTTTCGATGTTTATAGTCTATGGGATATTGAGCCGGCAGGTGCATCAGGTTGCACGGTATGGAACAAAGAGGGAACAGAATATCTTGATTTTTACGGCGGTCATGCGGTAATCTCTATAGGGCATTCCCACCCGCGATATGTGAAAGCCCTGCAGGAGCAGGTAGAGAAGATAGGCTTCTACTCTAACTCGGTGCAAAACTCTTTGCAACAAGAGCTGGCTCAGAAACTGGGCGATCAGAGCGGTTATCCCGATTACTCCCTCTTTCTCTGCAATTCGGGTGCCGAGGCGAACGAGAATGCCCTAAAGCTGGCATCGTTCCACAGCGGTAAAAAACGGGTGATCGCCTTCAGTGAGGCATTTCACGGCCGCTCTTCGGGAGCAGTTGCCGTAACAGATAATCCCGCTATTCAATCACCTTTCAACAAGGGTCATAAAGTCACCTTCCTGCCGCTGAACGATATAGAGGCGGTAAGAAAGGAATTCGGTAAAGGCGACGTTGCCGCTCTCATCATTGAAGGGATACAGGGTGTGGCAGGCATCTATCTGCCCGAAATCAGCTTCCTGCAGCAGCTGGAATCACTTTGCAGGCAGCACAATGTTGTGTTGATACTGGATGAGATTCAGTCGGGTTACGGCCGCACAGGCCAATTCTTTGCGCATCAGGCTTCGGGGATTCAACCTGATCTGATCACAACAGCCAAAGGGATGGGGAACGGATTCCCTATTGGAGGGGTGCTTATCTCCCCTATATTCGAAGCAAGAAAAGGGATGCTGGGCACCACCTTCGGAGGGAATCATCTGGCATGCGCCGCTGCCATCGCGGTACTAGATGTGATGAAGGAGGAGTCACTCGTAGAGAACGCCGAAATAATGGGCAGTTACCTGATAAAAGAGTTGACAGCTATCGACGGCATCGAGGAGATCCGCGGTCGCGGGCTGATGCTCGGCATCGACTTTATGCCTCAATTCGCCGGTATACGTAATCAACTGCTGTTCGAATACCATATCTTTACCGGTGGTGCGAAAAACAACGTCATGCGACTATTGCCACCGTTATCGGTATCGAAAAGTGAGATTGACCGTTTTATAGTAGCGCTGAAAGAGGCAATTAACAAATAAGAGTGATCGACATAAAACAAAAAATATGAAGCATTTTACTTCCGTACAGGATATTGGCGACCTGAAACAGGCACTGGAGAAAGCAAAACAGGTGAAAGAGCATCCTTTTGCCGATCAGGAGCTGGGCAGAAACAAGACAGTGATGCTGATCTTCTTTAACTCGAGCCTCCGCACCCGTCTCAGTACCCAAAAAGCGGGGATGAACCTCGGCATGAACGTGATGGTGCTCGACATCAACCAGGGTGCATGGAAGCTGGAGACTGAGAGAGGCGTGATCATGGATGGCGATAAGCCGGAACATATTCTGGAAGCGATCCCGGTGATGGGATCCTACTGCGATATCATCGGCGTACGCTCATTCGCTCAGTTTGAGAATAAAGCGGATGACTACAACGAAGTGATTCTGAATCAATTTATTCAATATTCAGGGAAGCCTGTATTCAGCATGGAGGCGGCTACACGCCACCCTTTGCAGAGCTTTGCCGACCTGATCACCATCGAGGAGTACAAAATGAGAGAGCGACCCAAAGTGGTACTTACCTGGGCACCCCACCCACGCGCATTGCCACAAGCGGTACCCAACTCGTTCGCCGAATGGATGAACGCTGCGGATTTCGAGTTTGTGATCACCCATCCCGAAGGGTATGAGTTGGACGAGCAATTTGTCGGTGACGCCATCGTGGAATATGATAAAGAGAAGGCCTACAGAGACGCTGATTTTGTCTACGCGAAGAACTGGGCAGCCTACCGTGACCCCAACTATGGCAGGGTGTTGAGCACTGACCGTGACTGGACTGTAGATGCCAAAAAGATGGCGCTGACCAACAATGCATACTTTATGCACTGTCTGCCGGTACGCCGCAATATGATTGTGAGCGATGAGGTGATAGAGAGCAGCCGGTCTATCGTGATTCCCGAAGCAGCCAACAGGGTGGTTTCGGCACAAACGGTGCTGAAAGAGATACTGCTGACGATGTGAGATGTGGGATCTGAGATGTGGGATCTGAGATGTGGGATCTGAGATCTGAGAATTAAGAATTAAAAGCTGAAAGCTGACTGCTGAACGCTGAACGCTAATGGGATCTAGGATGTGGAGAATAGGATGATGAAAAAGAAAGAGACGCTCTCGATCGTAAAGATTGGAGGAAATATTGTAGATAATCCCGAAGCATTGAAGGCGTTCCTTTACGATTTTCATAGGCTGGAAGGACGAAAAATGCTGGTACACGGAGGAGGTGTGATGGCATCAAAAATGGCGTCACAGCTGGGTATCGAGACGAAGATGGTGCAGGGACGCCGTATCACCGACGAGGAGACGCTAAAGCTGGTGACCATGGTCTATGCCGGGTGGATCAATAAAAATATTGTAGCATCACTGCAACAGATAGGGTGTAATTCCATCGGGCTCTCAGGAGCCGATGCGAACACAATTCCCTCAGTCAGGCGCTCTCCCGAACCGATTGATTTCGGTTTCGTGGGTGACCCCAATCCGGAAAAGATTAATGCAACTTTTCTTTCTCAACTGATAGAAAGTAATATTACTCCCGTCTTTTGTGCAATCACACACGATGGCCATGGCTCGCTGCTGAACACCAACGCGGATACCATCGCATATTCAGTGGCAACGGCGCTTTCGAATCAATACGACACATCACTCTACTATTGTTTCGAAAAAAAAGGAGTTCTGAGAGATCTGAATGATTCGAAATCGCTTATTCCATCAATGACCAGAGCGGAGTGTGAGAAATACAAACAGCAGGGAATCATCGCAGACGGAATGATACCAAAGCTCGATAATTCGTTCAGAGCGATAGAGAATGGGGTTTCGAGGGTGATTATTCTGCACGCGAAGAACTTACTGAAACAACAGGGTACGGTTTTACTATGAGAAGAGGAGTACTGCGATCGAATAGAAACGAGGATCCCGATTATAGGGACACTCCATTGACGGAATCATAATGCAGTGGAAATCCCGCAAGGCGCGCTGCAGGAATACGAGTGAGGGGTAACTGAAAGGTAAAGGAAATAGAATTCATGAACAGGGAATACAGAGACAGTGCGACAACGTTGTTAAGTGAGTTGGTTTCGATTCAATCTTTCTCGGGTGAGGAGCATGTTAGATGTGATTTTCTGACCGGGATTTTCAACGGGAAAAATATCAAAACAGAGCGGTTGGGAAATAACCTGATTGTACGAAACCGGCATTACGACAAGTCGAAACCGACACTGATGCTCAACTCTCATCTCGATACAGTACAACCCGTTGCAGGATACACTTTTGACCCTCTAAATCCTCCCGTTTCAGACACCTGCATCTACGGTCTGGGCAGCAACGATGCCGGAGCCAGCGTGGTTGCTTTGATGCAGACATTTCTGCACTTCTACGATAAGCCACTTCCTTTTAACCTGCTGCTGGCGTTATCGGCCGAAGAGGAGAATTCAGGTCCTGACGGTATGCGGCTGCTATGGCAGAAGCTTTCGGATGAGGTGGATTTGGCCATTATCGGTGAACCGACCGGTATGAGAGCGGCAATCGCTGAAAGGGGACTACTGGTGATTGATGCTGAGGCCAAAGGGATAAGCGGACATGCAGCACGCAACGAGGGGGTGAATGCGCTCTACATAGCACTGGAGGATATCGTTACGCTGCGATCGGTGCCATTCGACAGGATATCACCCTCCATGGGTGAAGTGAAGCTGACAGTGACACAAATCAATGCCGGCACGCAGCACAATGTTGTGCCTGACAGATGCAGCTTTGTGGTGGATATCCGCCCCACGGAACAATATAGCAATAGTGAGATCATGGATATTCTTAAACCTCTGGTGAATAG
>JAENWZ010000205.1 GCA_016649795.1 Proteiniphilum sp.
GAAAATGGTTATTCGGGGTGATTATCTTTTTAACCTGAATGTGATGATCGCCCTCTATTACTTTAATATAAAACGTCCGGAGAAATATCTCAGACGGGTTGAGCGGGAATATTTTAAACAGCTATTGAACGCCAATTTAGCTTGATACAAATTGCTGTTTTTCTCATGGGATTCGTTTGAGTTAAGCCTCAGAGGATCTCAATTCCGTTTGTCTTGCACAGCTCGAGTGCCATCTCCCGTAAACGGAATTTCTGTATCTTCCCGCTGCCCGTCATCGGGAAGGCATCCACGAAGAAGACGTAGCGGGGAATCTTGTACTTGGCGATATGTCTCTTGCAGTAGTCGCGCACATCTTCCGTGGTGAGCTGAACACCCTCCTTCTGAATAATGAACGCACCCACATCCTCACCATAGCGCTCTGAAGCCACCGCCACCACCTGCACATCCTTCACGCCCGGCATCCTGTAGAGATAATCCTCCACCTCTTTCGGGGAGATGTTCTCCCCTCCCCTAATGATCATATCCTTGATACGTCCCGTGATGCGGTAGTTACCGTTCTCATCCTTCACTCCCAGGTCGCCCGAATGCATAAACCCATTGGCATCGATCACCTGTGCCGTCGCTTCGGGATTCTTGTAGTAGCCCTTCATCACGTTATAACCTCTGCAGCACATCTCTCCCGCGACACCTATGGGACACTCCTCCCCTGTTTCGGGATCGAGCACCTTCACCTCGGTGAACTCATAATCACTTCCCACGGTCGCCAGGCGCACCTCGAAAGGATCATCTACGCGACTCTGCGTCATCCCCGGCGATGTCTCTGTCATCCCGTACACGCTTGTCAGATCCATGAACATCTTTTCATTCACCTGCCTCATCAGCTCTTCGGGACAGAGTGCCCCCGCCATGATGCCGGTACGCAGTGAATGCATATCGAACAGACTGAACATGGGATGGTGCAACATCGAGATGAACATGGTGGGTACGCCATGGAGCACGGTACATCGCTCCTTGTGGATAGAAGCCAGCGTCACCAGCGGGTCGAACCGTTCCACCATCACCTGCGTGCTGCCGTGTGTCAGACAGCACATGGTGGCTAGCACCACGCCAAAGCAGTGAAACAGGGGTACACAGACGCAGCATTTATCGTCCGGCGTGAATTTCATATGTACGCCTGTCAGGTAACCGTTGTTGGCGATATTGTGGTGGGTAAGCATCACCCCTTTTGGAAAACCCGTCGTGCCGGAGGTGTACTGCATGTTCACCACATCGTGAGAGGTACAAAGCGCGCGCAATCTCCTGAACTCGTTGTCATATACATTTTTTCCCAGCAGCAGGATCTCAGCGGTGTTGTACATCCCCCTGTATTTCTCCTGACCGATATAGACCACGTTCTTCAGCCCGGGAAAACGGTCCGATCTCAGTTTGCCGCGCTGTGTCGTCTTCAGCTCCGGCACCAGCTCATAGATGATCTCGGTGTAGTTGCTCCCCGGCACGCCGTCCGTCATACAGAGCGTATGCATGTCTGAATTTTTGAGCAGGTAAAGCAGCTCTTCCGATCGGTAGCTGGTATTAACCGTCACCGCCACGGCCCCAATCTTGGCGGTGGCGTAAAGGAAGGTGAGCCAGTCCGGTACGTTCTGTGCCCATATACCCACGTTGGTGCCGCGTGTCACCCCTATGGCGATCAGTCCCTTCGCCATATGATCCACTCTTTCGTTAAATTTTTTCCATGTGAAACGGAGATCGCGGTCGGAGTAGACAATGTACTCTTTGTCTGGCGTCTTTTCGGCCCAGTACTCAAGCCAGTCCCCCAGCGTTCTGTCTGATAGTGTGATGGTTGATTCGTTGGTCATCGTTGTGTGGAAGATCGGTGCGTTTGATAAATGATGTGTTCTCCTTTCCCTGTGTGTATTTAAAAACAGGGGTTCTCCTGATTGTCGCAGTGCTGTCCAAAGTTTATGCCGGAGCATAGATCACTCCCAGTATTTTTGCTTCAGAGAGATCATGGGCTGTCACCAGGTGATCTATAATGGAATCGTAATAGATACTGTCTCCCTGGTTCAGTACATATTTCTCCGTACCGTAATGCACTACGATAGATCCCTCCAGCACAAAGAGGAACTCCTCACCCTCATGCGATGAAGGGCTCTCCTTTCCGGTACCCGATTGTATATGCACCAGAAACGGTTCCATATTCCGTCCCACTTTACTGGCAGCCAGCGAGATAAAATCCATGTGCGAGTTGTTGTTGGTCTGATGACTGGTAAAGGTAACCGCTTGGTGCGTGTCGGCATGCCTGTTGACCACCGGCCCCATCTCTTCACTGTCGTCCAGGAAAGTGCCCAGCCGAACACCCAGAGCACGAGCAATTTTTATCAGTGAAGAGAGGGAGGGAATGATATCGCTCCCGCAGATTCTGTTCACCTGATCCACCGTAAGCCCCGCACCTGCAGCCAGCTCCTCTGCCGACATGTTCCTGTCGGCACATAAAATCTTTATTTTTTCCGTGACTGCACTCATAAATATCCGTTTTTTTAAAGTTGCAAAAATAACGGAATTAAACCAACAAGACAACATATATCACGATATGTTTCTCTTTCACCCTATTTTATAATAATTCTATATTATAAATGACTTTTTTCTATCATCACAGAAATGTTGACTCACTAAATTTCTATTCATTTGAACTTTTTCTACATGCACAGGCTGTTGGGTAAAGTTCTTCGTCTGAGCCATCGTTTTTCTCATGCATATTTCACAAAAGAAGTTCATTCACATTTTTTAATATCAATAAAAAGAAATAGCAGTGGTATTTGCAGGTGATTATGAATAAATTAACTAAACTTGCAGGATATAATTCAATACGATTGAAAGATATCAGACCCATAGCGCCACCTGAATACTCAAAAAAAGATATGTTGGTTATCAATATGTCGCATAGAACATTGTGTCTGTACTTCAGCTATAACCAGACTATCACAGGGAAACTAAAAAAAATCCCAACAAGTTCCTGGAATCCTGTCAGGAAGTGTTGGGAGGTACCCTTTTCTGAGAAGTACCTGGCTGAAATAAAACGAATAGCCAGTCAACATGAACTACAGTTCATTTATCATGAAGAAAACAAACCGAAGCTACAACCCCGCAAATCAAAGAAAGAGAACCAGCACTATCGAAATTGTCCGCAGAGTTATATGGACAAACTGAAAGAACTTCGATACAGTAAAAATACGATCAAGGTATACACCGATTTATTCGGCGAGTTCATCAATTATTACGAGGAGGTAGAGATCAGCAATATTTCTGAATCGATGATTGTTGATTTTCTGCTATACCTTGTAAACGAACGAAATGTCTCCACATCCTATCAAAACCAAAGCATCAATGCCATCAAGTTTTATTATGAAAAAGTGTTGAGAGGGCCACGCAAAGTTTATCAGATCGATCGTCCACGAAAAGAAAAGATATTGCCTGAAGTGCTGAGCACCGAAGAGGTAGCAGCCATTTTGAAGTCAATCAATAACCTGAAACACAAAGCAATCATAATGACAATCTATTCGGCGGGGTTGCGCATCAGTGAGCTAACCAACCTTAAGATGAAGGACATCGACAGCAAAAGAATGCAGATACGTGTGGAACAAGGAAAAGGAAAAAAAGACAGATATACTTTGCTGGGGAATAAAACATTGGAGACATTACGATTATATGTGAAAGAATACAAACCTAGGGAATGGTTGTTTGAGGGGGCAAATGGAGGGCAGTATTCGACCCGAAGTGTTCAAAATATATTAAAAAATGCTTTAACGAAAGTTGGTATCAGTAAAAATATTTCCGTACATTCGTTGCGTCATTCGTTTGCCACGCACCTGCTCGAATCAGGTACAGATTTACGGTACATTCAGGAGCTACTGGGTCACGCCAGCAGTAAAACAACTGAAATATATACCCATATTACAACAAAAGGATTTGATCAGATAAAAAATCCTTTGGATAATCTTGATATATAAGAAAACAACCTATGAAAAGCAATTTTGAAGTTCTGTATGCGCAATTACATTAAAAACAGACTATTTTTATAAAGTCCTTATAATATGCATATTAGAAAAACGAATACGAAGTATATATGAAATGTATACGCAATAGTATGGCGTATACACAAACGTTGGCAGAAATACAAAACAGAAATGAATGACATAATTTACTTTTTCGGTGGAATAGCCTTATACTTCTTGTTAGACCTTCTTAAAGCATACTACAAGAAGAAAATTGAGAATGAAGCGACAACTGAAGATTTGCCTGTTATGACTAAGGTGTCTGAAGACGTTAAAC
>JAENWZ010000150.1 GCA_016649795.1 Proteiniphilum sp.
GAGTATTCATTTTTCTCAGGTCTCCCCATGACCATCCTCCTCCGGAATTAGGCACTGTTCTCCTGCTGCCTCCAATCATTTCGGCTGAAAGGTTTTGTTGGATGTATAGATCGCTTTGGTCGTCGTAAGGAGATTTATCCAACAGGTTGTTGTAAAAAGTATTACTGAACAACTGAAGGTCGGTTTCCGTCTTAAAATAAGTTTCCGGCGAAATTTGGCTCAGAGGTTTGGTGTCAAGCACATCGCAAGCTGTCAAACCTGTTATCAGAGCAATCGCTATTATTATATATCGCTTCATAGTGATAATTCCTTATTGTTATTAAAATGTGAGATCTATACCAAACATAAACGTCTTAGCCCATGGATAATAGGCATTTTGGTAAACGCTACTTGATCTATTGATAACTGCTTCCGGGTCGACATAATCAGAATTCTTTTTGACAGGCGACCAATAGCAGAGATTTTCACCTGAGAAATAAAAACGAACCATATCCAGTTTGATCTTTTTCGTCAAATTCTTCGGTATCGTATATCCGACAGTCAGGTTTTTGAATCGCAAATATCTCAGATTCTGAAGATAACGATCATTCACCTTACTCATGGGGCCTGATGTTGCTGAATAAGCCATCGGTCTGGTGAAATAGGCGTCAGGATTATCCTCCGCCCATACTTTGTCGAGGAAGTTCTTCGGCAAGAAAGAAAGGTAGGGATAGGAATAGGGTCCCCAGAAATTCATCATCTCTCCGTGAGGATACCAATAATGATTACCTGTTCCCTGGAAGAAAGCGGTTATATCGATACCTTGCCATCTGACATTTGCATTGAAACCATATGAAAGGCTGGGAAGTGAATTCCCCAAAATCTTACGATCTCCGGGGTCATCAACAGTATTGCTGCCAATTCCTAATATCGAGTTGCCATCAAGGTCGACAAATTTGAGGTCACCTCCCTGCCAACCTCCGGTAATACGGTTGTTGATATAACTCAAATCTACTTCTTGTGCATAAGCCTGAGCTTCTTCTCTGCTTTGAAAAAGCCCATCGGTTTCAAAGCCCCATATTTCGCCAATTCTCATTCCTTCATAATAAGCTTTAGCGAACGATTTTTCCGGATTGTCATATTTGGTAATCACACTGCTGTAATCACTGAGATTGAATCCAAAACCATATTCTAAAGGTCTGCTACCCAGCATTATCTGATCTCTCCAGTTGATGGAGAACTCATATCCTTTCGTGCGTAGGTCGGCTGTATTCATTTGTGGAGGAGAAGCTCCATAAACACCCGGGAGAGCGATTCCATCGGTCAACATATCTTCAGTATCACGGATATATGCATCGCCGACAAAATTGAGCCGGTTATTCAAAAAGGTCATATCAAGACCAATGTTCCATTGCTTAGAGGTTTCCCATGTCAGATCGGAAGCTACAGGTGCCCCTATCGTGGAATATTTACCCATTGCACTACCATCACCGAATGTATATCCGGCAAAATCGTTGAGTGAAATAAGCCTCAAATATGCATAATAGGAAGAAACGTTCTGGTTGCCCAGGCTACCATAAGAGCCTCTCAACTTGAGATTATCGACGTATTCTCGTGCAGGTTCGAAGAATGACTCCTCTGAGATTCTCCATCCAGCTGATCCGGAGGGGAACCAACCCCAACGATGGCCGGCGGCAAAACGGGAAGTACCATCGTAACGGCCACTTACTTCGAACAGATAGCGCCCTTCATAATCATAATTGATACGACCAAAGTATCCCATCAATGCATATTCATTTTGACCGCCACCAACACCGGTGAGGGTATTGCCTTCCGAATCCTGCCCTACAAGATCCAGGTCGTCTAACTCCGTAGATGCGAGATTTCTACCCCAGCCAGAAATATTTTTCAATTTTAATGTCTCGTAATTTAGTCCGACCACTCCTTTCAGGTTGTGAACATTGTTGAATGTTTCGTTGTAAGTGGCGAAAACATTGGTAGAATAATAGTTTCGGGTATTAACGGATTCATCCAGCCGGTTATCACCAGCACCGGTATCATACACTCCCATTGCAGCATCAGGATACTCTCTAAAATACATGGGATTGGAACGGCTGCTGTTGCGTGTCTGGTACAATCGATAAGTAAAATCTGCCGTAACGCTCAGCACTTTCATCGGAGTGATGACAAGACGGCTGGTGTTGGAGAAATCGCTTGCAATATTAGCAAGACGGTGTGAGCCTTCACCAAGCATTATGTGACGCCCGTTACCCACCTTATAACTACTGTATGGTGTACTGTATACCCACGAGCCGTCAGGATTCTTCATGGGTATGTTGGCCAAAGCGTGTCTTGCGCTGTAACCAATTGTGTTATCAACGCTGCCATCTCCTAATGAGGTGTATTTGGATGTATAGAACGATGTGTTGTTTGACAGGTTAGCCCACTTGTTAATGTTGAAGTCAATTTTCGATCGCAAATTGTACTTTTCAAAAAGATCGGGTTGTTGCTTCTGTATTCCTTCCTGTTTGTCATATGCTCCGGAAACAAGATACTTCACATCTTTTGATCCGCCATTGAGTGATACACTGTGCTTTTGAACCGGACGTTTTGAACGGTACATCATGTCCCACCAGTCATTGTTGCCATAGTAAACCCATTGGTTTCTACCGTTTCTCACATCTTCAACAACCCATGGACGATCGGGATGCTCCACCTTATCGTTTACACGAGCCAGAAGTTGCTGCATGTCCTGGTCGGTATAATTGAAGTATAATGTTCCTGAATCTGCATTCCAAAACTTGTTGACTGTATATACGGACCAATATCCTCTATTTTCGTAATCGGTCGATGTTGTTGATTCTTCCCATCCAAAACGACTACTGTAACGCACCATGGCTTTTCCATCTATGGCTGTACCGGATTTCGTCGTGACAAGAATTACGCCAAAAGCAGCGCGCGCTCCATAAACAGCAGCAGCAGCAGCATCTTTGATAACGGAAATTGATTCCACATCGTTCGGATTGACACGATTGAGATCACCAACAGCACCATCGATCAACACGAGCGGTGAGGCTCCATTGATGGAGGTTATTCCGCGAACATTAATTGAAGGCGTACTGCCAGGTTTACCTGAAGAGGTTGTAATGTTAAGGCCCGGAACGGCCCCCTGTAGCATATGGGTTACAGAGTGTGCAACGCGGTCCTCGAGCTCTTTGCCCCCTACAACCGATACAGAACCTGTAAGATTGACTCGTTTCTGTGTGCCGTAACCCACTACAATCGTTTCCTCAAGAAGGACGGCATCTTCTACCAAATAAATGGTGACATTCGTTTGTGTAGCCGAGATCTTCACGTTTTGGGTAACGAATCCCACGAATGAAACATTCAGAATAGCTTCTCCTGATGGAACTTCAAACGCGAAGCTTCCATCATTGGAGGTAATTGTGCCCCTGGACGTACCCTCGAGCTGAACAGTTACTCCCAGCATGGGTTGCTGTTCAGCGTCAAAGACTTTCCCGGAGATTACTCTATTCTGAGCTGACAGGGAGAGTCCCCCTCCAACTATCAGAAGCAGAAAAAGGACAAATAGTCTACATTCTCTCATAAAATCAATGTTTTAAAATTAGAAATATTTATTTTTGTCAACATATTTATTTTCTTTTATACTCTTCTATTGAGAATACTTTCGGTCGCTCCATATTCTCACTCCATCTATTTCCAAATTCATCTTTAACGGTTATTGATAAATCCGTATCAGCATCATTTGCTTTTACCCTGAAGAAATGGGTAAACTTCTGAGTCACGAATGAGGGTGTTGATGTGAGATTGGCCTGATTGAATCTTTTCACGGAAAGTGCAGCTATATGAAGCGGATCATAAGCCCATATTGCCTCATGTGTCAGATTGTTGCCATCTTCATCAACAACACTCAGGGTCCAGTTTGAATTCCAGTTCCAGATATTGATCAGCACCTCATTGTTGTTGTTCGCCGGATAGGCATCAACATATTGCAGATACACCTTCCTCGTTGCATCCGGGGTAGAAGAGGGCATCAATGGAACATCGGCCATTGAGAAGTTTACATTGTTCAGATCGTAACTTCGGAACTGATAATCTTCAGGCCATCCGGTAGCTTTATATCTCCACTTTAGATCGGTTCCGGACACATCCCAGATGGCATATCCACCCGGTGTTCCATCGGGACTGATATGAACGCCGGGGGTAAGATGGCCTGACCACCACCAGGAAGCGCATACCGCTCCTGAATTATGTTCATAAAAGTTGTGGTTGCCCACGATCGCGGATTCGGGCGTTACATTGAACATCTGGTGTGTATGACCTGTTACAAAATGAACTTCATATCCTGCCAGAATATTAAAAAGAGTAGTGGTATTGGTCACATCGTGATCATATTTAAACCCGCTGGTAGTCGGATAAAATATTTGTGCATGCGTCGCAACGACTACAGGTGTGGACTTATCCACATGTGAAAGGTCTTTTACAAGCCAGTTCAGTTGTTCGCTAGAGACCCTCTTCTCATACTTCCGGGATTCGGTTCCGTCGTAGTTGCTACAATCGATGTTGTCAATCACCACATAATGCACTTTGCCAATATTGAAAGAATAATAAGTAGGAGCTATAAGATCCCTGTATTTGATTTCCGCGGTAAAATCAGACGTTCCCATGTAATCGTTGTCATGGTTACCCATCACATGGAATATTTGCAACTCCTTGAGTTGTGTATTGACAGCATTCAGGTATTGGGGAAAATAATAATTGTTTGAATACCAATACAACTCCCATGTCATATCACCAAGTGCAATTGCATACATGTTCTCCCCACTATGGCGATCCATGTAGTTGGTCAGATCAGCGGTGAATTCGGAGAATTGCTTCGCATCACTTGTACGATTTGCGAGGTGCATGTCACCGAGCATGAAAACCTTGTAAGAGTCCTGATTATTTACTTTTTTCAGTGAAAAATCGATCCGTTCGACCATGTTGGGAGCTCCTTTCAGCTTATTAAAGAACTTAGGCAGTACCCCGTTGGATGATACTTCGTATCCACCCGGTATGGAGATGTATACAATACCTTGCTTCTTGGCTGATTTTAGCTGGTATACACCATCCTGATCTGTCACGGTCACCTCCACTCCATCAGACACCACGACATTTTCCACGGCAGTTCCATCGCCTGAGGAAACAAAACCATAAATTGTAGTGCCTTCATCCGGTATAAAGCCAATATCTTCAACGATGTTTATGTAGGTTTTCCCAAACGTTTTTTTCCGTGTATCCCTTTTGATGGAAACCCTGTAATAACCGGAAGTACACTCACTGGCCAAGCGTATGGTGAAACTTTCTGAAGAGCTCTTGATGATAGGACAGACGAAAGATATTCCAGCATCCGACTCTAAAATAAATAGGTCTGTGGAGGATGGTGATTTCCCCTCTTTCACCCTGAAAACGTAATCTCCTCCTTTGGTGATATCGATTAAGGCCGGAAGTTCAAATTGCACTTCAAACTCATTTGCAACATCATCTTCCTGGCTACTGCAAGCTACATATTGAAATACTATTGCAAGAATCAACAGGTATTTAAAAAAATTCTTCATCTTTAGACTCTAATGTTGTAAATTAATTCAATTTTGAATGGTTAGGATTTTACCTAACTAGGTTCCGTTTATATCCCGAACTCATGTTGTCAGCATTGTTGCGGAGATGAGGAAGGGGATGATTGATCCTGCAATTAGGTGTCAGAGCTCATAACCCAACTCATCCAATATTTCCCCCGGATCTTGTGAAGGTTCTATCGGCCTGCTATTGTGCTTTTTGTAGAAGTGAGTGGTGAGATCCGTCCTGTTGGTGATCATCCCATCCAACAGC
>JAENWZ010000056.1 GCA_016649795.1 Proteiniphilum sp.
AACATCAACCCCAGCTAAAAAGCTGACAACTGACAACTGACAACTGACCCAAATGAAGAATAAAAGAAACCGAAACAGATCGGGAGGAATATTTTTAGTTATTTTTGTGGTGATGCTTCTCATAGCCTATTTTACCAATCCAAAGGAGGAGGTACATAAAGAGATGCTGAAGATAAGACTTATGGAAGTCCTTGATGAAACAATGCTGGAACGACAGGATGATGTGATCGCCTATAGCGCATGGAAACTGGCAGGCAGGCAGATGGTGGAGACATTTGCCGATAATTATATATCGGTAGACAACTATTTTCTCTTTTCCCTCACCCGATTGCATTGGGATGGTGAATCGTACATAGCAGGCATTGGTGGTTTCAGAAAGGTATACATTACAAAACAATTAAACAGTGAGCTGGCAGAGAAGATGATAGACAACATTGAAAATTTAGTGATCGACTCCCTTCCCGACTTCCTGAAATAAACGCATTATGAATAAACACCTGTTCAGCATGAACAAACACCCGCTCAGCTCGTTTCACTACTGCCCCAAATGTGGCTCTGAGAGCTTTCATGAAAACAATGAAAAATCGAAAAAGTGTGCCACTTGCGGGTTCGTATATTATTACAACTCATCGGCTGCGGTTGTGGCAGTGATTGAGAATGAGAAGGGAGAGATTCTTGTTGCACGCCGGGCGAAAGAGCCGGCAAAAGGAATGCTGGACCTCCCCGGTGGCTTTGTGGACATGTATGAGACAGCAGAAGATGCTGTGAGAAGGGAGATCATGGAAGAAACAGGCCTCTGCATTACAGCAGAACAATACCTTTTCTCCATTGCGAACATTTATCGCTATTCGGAGTTCGAAGTGCAGACAGTCGACCTCTTCTTCAAATGCGAAGTAAATGTTTTCAACGGTTTAAAAGCGGATGATGATGTCATGGAGTTACAGTTCATCTCTTTGGACGATCTCAATCCCGCAGACTTCGGATTGACTTCCATTCGAAAAGGAGTTGAAAAATTATTGCAGATTGTAATTTAATAACAGACGATAAAAAAAATCAGAAAAGATATCCAGATCCATCAAATAGAAAAAATATGAAACGAGCATGATAATCATTACCACACAAGCAAATGATTAAAGCGAGTTCCATACACCATAAAGAGAAAAATAAAAGAATCGTATGAAAAAAATAATCTTATTATTCACTCTTGCCCTTGTAACGCAGATATCAACGGCACAAAGAACGGCTTACCACACTCAGCCGGAAAAACTGTTCAATCAGGGAAAAGAGATGTTCCTCGAAGGAAACTACGTGGGTGCAAAGGATCTGTTGTCGAGGTTCACCACTGTGAGCGATGATGCTTATCTGAAGGAAGAAGCCGCTTATATGACAGCCGTATCCTCCTTCAGGAGCGGGAGTGAAAACAGCGGGACTATCCTGAAATCGTTTCTCGACAGCTATCCTGAAACCATTCACCGTCACCTTGTGAGTTTCCTTATCGGATCCACTCATTATGACAAAAAAGAGTGGGAAGCAGCAAGGATATGGTTCAATCAGGCCGACCTGGATTACCTCACACTGCAGGAACAGGAAGATTACAGCTTCCGTACAGGTTACACTCATTTGCAATTGGGTGATAAAGCGGAGGCCACCCGATACTTCGGATTGCTTTCTCAAAACAGCACAAAATACAGGGATGCGGCTGATTTCTATCTGGGTTACATTGACTATTTAAACAGAGATTATGCCGGTGCACTGCAACGTTTTCAACGGCTGAAAGATCATCCCGAATACATGGAGGAGGTAGCATTCTACACAACACAGGCTGCTTTCTTTGATGGCAGGCTAGAGGAAGCCATCCAGCTGTCTGAATCGTTTGTGAACAGATACCCGCAAAGCGAACATCGCACCGAATTATACAGGGTACTGGGAAACAGTCATTACCGCCTGGGGCAATCCTCCAGGGCAATACCCTATTATGAGAATTACATCAGCAACATTGGAAGGCCCCTGCGTGGCGATGCCTATTTCCTCGGGCTATCTTATTTCGAGACAGGAAAGTACAATGATGCCCTGACAATGTTTCAGCTAGCGGTGGGTGAAGCTGATGCGCTCTCACAAAACGCACAGCTGCAACTGGGACAGACCTATCTGAAGCTGAATCAGAAACAGCAGGCACAGATGGCTTTTGAAGCTGCCACGCGCGATAATTTTGATCCGCAGGTTCGTGAGACTGCCATGTTCAACTACGCATTACTGGCACATGAGACCAATTTCTCCGTCTTCAGCGAGTCCATCACCCTGTTCGAGAACTTCCTGCGCGAGTATCCCCGTTCACAATATACCGATCAGGTGAACGATATCCTGGCTGAAACATTCCTGACTACGAAAGATTACGATGCCGCCCTGAATGCCATCAATCGTATCAACAACCCGGGACGGCGCATCCTGGAAGCGAAACAAATGGTACTGTTCCAGCTGGGGGCACAGGAGTTCATCAACGGGAACATGAATCAGGCTGTACAACATTTCAACAATAGCATAGGCACAGGCAATTACGAAGTCAAAGCCCGTAACAATGCTTACTACTGGAGAGGTGAATCTTACTACCGGATGGCCAATTATAATAACGCAACAAGCGATTTCCGGCAATTCACACAGAGTGCATCCCCTGCAGATGAGAATTACGCACTTGGCTGGTACAACCTCGGCTATTCCCTCTTTAAACAGCAGCAATATGGGCAGGCTGTGACTGCTTTCCAGCGGTATCTGTCGACAGAGAGCAACCGCAAAAAAGCAGAGTATGGAGATGCATTGAATCGTGTGGGAGACAGTTATTACTTCAACCGCAATTTCAGTGATGCGGAACGCTATTACGCCCAGGCAGCAGATGTCAACCCCGCTGCGGCAGATTATGCCGCCTACCAGCGCGCCTTCGTGATGGGATTGCAACGCAACTATCAGGGAAAAATCACAGCACTCGACAATCTGATGCGTCAATATCCCAACTCTCAGTATTTTGATGATGCACTCTATGAGAAAAGCAGGGCACTCACCATGCTTAACCGAGAGAGTGAGGCTATCTCCGTGTTACAGAGGCTGGTAACCGACTTCTCTAAAAGTCCGCTCGCCGGCCAGGGAGGTGTGCAACTGGGACAGTTGTATTACAATTCAGGCAATTACCAACAGAGCATTGCCGCATACAAGAACGTGATCCGCGATTTCCCCGGTACAGACGATGCACGAAATGCATTGGTTTCGATGGAAACAGTCTATCGCGACATGAACGATATCCAATCCTACGTGGATTACGCCAACGCGCTCCCGGGCGGGATGCGTATTACACCATCACGACAGGATTCACTCACCTACCTCGCCGCTGAGAGTGTCTATATGAGGGGTAACCGTGCCGACGCCGAAACATCCATGACAAGGTATCTGCAATCATTCCCCAACGGAGCATACAACAGCGATGCTCATTATTATCTTGGCGTGATAGCTGATGAGAAAGGGGATAAACAGCAGGCACTCTCCCGTTTCCGCAGGGTGATTGATGCAAGCAATATGAAATTCCTCGACAATGCACTGATATACACCTCGCAGGCAGAATTCGCGAACGGCAATTACCGGCAGGCTCTGGCAGACTACACGCATCTGGCAAACGCAGCCAGGAACGCTACCAACAAGCAGGTCGGGCAGCTGGGAGTGGTGCGCACACAATCGCAGCTGGGCAGCTTTCACGAAGCAGCACGTGCTGCAACAGAGCTGCTCACCAACAGCGGCCTCTCACCGGAGACTGTGATTGAAGCGCGATATCTTAGGGGTAAGGCTTACCAACAAGTGAACGAAACAGAGAATGCCATGGCCGACTTCCAGTTTGTGGCCAACGACACCCGCAGCAGCTATGGCGCCGAGGCGCAGTTCATCCTTGCCGACACCTATTACCGCTGGAAATCATACGACCGTGCCGAAGCACAGGTAAAAGAGTTTATGAAGAAAGGAACACCGCATCAATACTGGATGGCACGGGCACTCATCGTCCTGTCGGACACCTATCTTGCCAAAGACGATGAGTTTCAGGCACGTCAGTATCTGGAAAGTCTGAGATCTAATTATAAAGGCGAAGAGGCCGATATTCAGCAAATGATCAATGAACGACTCAACAAATGAGAGAAAAGTGGAGAGTGAAAAATTAAAAATTAAGAATGAATAATTATCTCAATCAATTACAATGAGAAAAATATATATTACTATCGCCACATTGGCTTTTACAGCCGGAATTTTCGCCCAGCAACCGGATTCATTGTTGAGAAGGCAACTGGAACTGGAACGCGATTTCAACCCCACCCTGCTTGATGCCGACAAGATCAACTCTCTGCCTGCATTGCGTGAGCCAACAGTGCAAAAAGCCAATACCAACTATTCCACCTGGGCGGGACGCACTTCCCCCCCTCTGGAGATTGCGCTACCCCGGCCGGGCAGTATCATGACTGCAATTCCCTATAACCTGAAAAAAGGGTATCTCTCTTTCACTGCCGGCAACTATGCCAATCTGGATGGAGCCTTTGGCTACCGGTTGGTGGAAAATGAGAAGAACAACCTCTCTTTCAATTTTTTGCATAACTCATCCAACGGGGATATAAAATATCTGCAGGAGAGCGATCCCCAAAGTAGCAATGCCTATTTTATGGACAATCAGGGAGGACTGCGTTATCAGCACCTTGCCGATGCTCACAGCATTCAGCTGGATCTCTCCTATCTGCACTCCCTCTTCAACTATTACGGGAACAGGTTTGGTAATGAACCCTGGTTCAATGATGAAAATCAACGTCTGGGTGTGTTGAATGCACAGATCGGCCTGGAATCGAAGGAGTCGGATATGTTGAATTACAGAGGGTTGATCGATTTCAAGAATTTCTCCACAAAGTTCGATCACGAATATAGTGCTGAGCCAATAAAGGGGAATGAATTGAATGTGATGGCAGGTTTTGATAAACCATTCCGTAATCCCAACACGAAAGCAGGTATTGACGGTACACTTTTCACCACCATTTACAATGGTGACCTGGACAACTACTTCCTTGTAAACGCGGCACCCTATCTACGGTTTGGGGGTCTGAACAGAAACGCCCGCCTGGGTGTGGATATCTTATTTCAGACCGGCGACAAGACAAGAGTACGCGTTGTCCCCAACGTGGCGCTGCAACTGGGTATCTCTGAGCACTCATCACTTTATGCCAATATACATGGCGGCTTCGATCACAATACCTTCCTCGACATGATGAACGAATCGCGTTATATCCTCCCCATGACTAATGTCAGGCCCTCCTTTACCATTCTGGATATCGACGGTGGTGTGAAGATTGGTGAAGTGAGCGGTTTCCGGTTCGATCTCTTCGGCGGATTCAAAAAAACAGATGACGAACATTTTCTGGTGCACAACGGCCAGGATCTGTTTGGAGAAGATGACCCTGGTTACTTTAAAGAGGCATTGAAACCTGTCTACGGTAGCCTGTCACATACCCATATCGGAGGGATGATCCAGACGAATATATGGGCTCCGCTCGATCTTTCTCTGCGCCTGAAAAAGAACATCTATGATGTAAGCGAGATGACGATTCATGAGGTGCAGGTTGATGATGCCAAAGCCTATAACAAGCCCGGTTTTGAAGTGGATCTGCGTGGCACACTCGAGGTGATGAGCAATCTGAAATTCACGCTGAACTACTATTTCGCAGGTGAGAGGTGGACCTATTTCAACGGACAAAATCTGGAGATGGAGAGTATCAATGATTTGAACCTCGGCGCAGTCTATCAGATCAATGATGCATTTTCACTTAATCTGAGGGCCAACAACCTGATGCTGCAGAAGTATGATCTCTGGTATGGTCATCCTGCGCAGGGATTCAATGCCTCCGGAGGATTTACCTTTCAATTTTGATTATCCTTCTTCACAGCCAATGTAGTAAAACGCCACGCAAAACTATTTTTAATACTTCGTTTTTCTTGTTTACGATGCTTTTATGTACTTTTGCTGCAAACAATCAAAGGGGTCAACAGCACTAAGGGATTATTAAATATGGCTAAGAAAAATACGACACAACATAAAACAGCTAAAGGCAAGAACAGCCTGAAGCAAAATGACATCGTAAAAATGATGTGGAGGCTTTTCGGACTCCTGATTGCCGGAATCCTTTTGTTTTTCGCACTCATCTTCGTTGGAGCAGTGGGTTACCTCCCCGAGATCAATGAGCTGGAGAATCCCATCGACAAATATGCCTCGCAGGTGATCTCATCCGACAACGAGTTGCTCTTCACCTATTCTGAGAGTAACGACAACCGTATCTTCGTAGATTATTCCGATCTGTCGCCACACCTTATCAACGCCTTGATTGCCACTGAGGATATTCGTTACTATTCGCACTCGGGCATCGATATCATCAGCCTGGGAAGAGCAATTGTGAAAACAATGCTTATGAACAGGGAGAGCAGTGGCGGTGGGAGTACCATCACCCAGCAGCTGGCCAAACAGCTCTATTCACCCAGGGCAAACAACAAGCTGCAGCGTGTTTTTCAGAAACCGGTTGAATGGGTGATTGCAGCAAAACTGGAGCGGTTCTATACGAAAGATGAGATCATCAATCTCTATCTGAACAAATATGATTTCAATTACAATGCAATAGGTATTGAATCTGCCGCACGCACTTACTTTAATAAAACGCCCAGGGAACTCAATGTGGAGGAATCGGCGATGCTGGTGGGAATGCTACAGAATCCAACCATGCACAACCCGGTAAGACGCCCTGAAGTAACAAGAAGTCGCCGAAATCTGGTCGTTTCGCAAATGGAGAAAGCCGGGCATCTTACACGTCAGGAAGCAGACTCGCTCAAACAACTCCCCATTACACTGGATTTCAACCGTTCCAATCATGTGGACATTGATGCACCCTACTACCGCCAGCATCTTGCCAAAATGATGATGGCCAATAAACCGGAAAGAAAGAATTACGCATCGTGGCAGCGACAACAGTTCAGCGAGGATTCCCTGGCATGGCATGATGATCCGCTCTATGGGTGGTGCAACAAGAACAAAAAAGCGGACGGCTCCAATTACAATATCTACACCGACGGACTAAAAATATACTCAACGGTGAATTCGCGCATGCAACGTCATGCCGAAGCAGCTGTGAGAGAACATATGGGAGGCTATCTTCAAAACCAGTTCTTCCGTGAGAAAGCGGGAAAGAAATATGCCCCCTACTCCAGTGAGGTTAGTGACAAAGTAGAAGATCTGCTGACGACAGCCATGAAACAGACCGACCGTTACCGTATTCTGAAGAAAGAGGGGATGAGTGATGACGCCATCAAGAAGAACTTCAAGGAAGAAGCGGTGGAGATGAAGGTCTTCTCATGGGAGCACAGGGAGATTGACACATTGATGACACCCTGGGATTCGATCCGTTATCACAAGAACTACCTCCGCACCGGTTTCATGGCGATGGATCCCTTAACAGGACATGTGAAAGCCTACGTGGGCGGACCCGATTTCAAGTTCTTCAAATATGATATGGTCACCACCGGCAAACGGCAGATAGGGTCAACCATTAAGCCCTATCTCTATACGCTGGCAATGGAAGAAGGGCTGACTCCCTGCGACGGCATGATACACGGTCCGGTCACGCTGATGACCGAGACGGGAGAGGAATGGACTCCCAGAAATCCCGGACACAGCAGCGGTGAGTTTGTGACGATAAAGTGGGGATTACAGAACTCCAGCAACTGGGTCACTGCATATCTGATGAAGCAGTTCTCCCCATACGCCTTTGCCAGAATGCTCCAGTCGTTCGGATTGAAGAATCCCGCCGATCCGGTGGTCTCGCTGGCGTTAGGCCCTAACGACGCTTCGGTATTCGAGATGGTAGGCGCCTATTCATCTTTCATCAACCGGGGCATCCGCGTGGATCCAGTGCTGGTGACACGTATCGAGGATTCATACGGCAACGAAGTGGGTAGCTTTGTTCCCCGCATGAAGGAGATTTTCAGCGAATCTACCTCCTATAAGATGTTGGATATGCTGAAGGCAGTTGTGGACGGAGGAACGGGCAGCAGACTGCGCAGGATCTATAACCTGAAAGGGCAGATGGGTGGTAAGACAGGTACCACGAACAATAACTCCGACGGGTGGTTCATGTCGTTCACGCCCAACCTGGTGGCAGGATGCTGGGTAGGCGGTGAGGAGCGTTCCATCCATTTCGACCGGATGGCTTACGGACAGGGAGCCAGTATGGCTCTGCCAATCCACGGCATCTTTTACCAGAAGGTATATGCCGATCCGGAACTGAACTATACAGACAATGGTCAATTTGAGATCCCGGCGGATTTCCAGCCCTGTGCCGGTTCAGAACGATATTCTTCTGATTACTACATCGATAATGATCCGGTTCTTGAGAGTGAAGGAATAGATGATCTTTTTAATTGATCAAACATCCTATTTACTGTTCGCTCCCTTTTCTAAAAAGATGGTTTTATTAAGTGAAAAAGGGGGAGGCCCGAAAAATTCGTCACCTCCCTTGATTACACCAAAGATTAACAATGAGACGGTTTCTTTTTATCGCGGATCTTTTACATCAGGTAGCTTCTTCACACCATATCCGACGACAACGATCGCATTATTGGGTATCGCTCCTGAATAGGATTCTGTTGTGTCATCACCCTGTAAACGGAAGACAAATTGAACGTCTGTGGTCATACTTGTTGCTTCACCATTCTGCTTTGCCGGTATCCAGTCGGGCATCAGTTCAATAACTCGTTTTGCCTCTGCATCCAACTGGGGATCTACGCCGCGTACTATCTGTACGCCGCTGATAGTGCCATCTTTGTTCACCACGAAGTTACAGATCACACGCCCCTGAATACCTTTCTGCTGTGCCACTACCGGGTAACGGATACTGTCGGACAGAAATTGCATCATGGCTTCATTCCCTTTGGGAAACTCGGGTTGGTTTTCGACAACAACAAAAATATCTTCCGTCTTCTTCTCAGGAGGTGGTTCCTGCAGGCCTTGTTCCTGCACCCCTGTCTGCTGGGATTCAGGTGAGGTTGTATTGTCAGTTGACAATTGTACCTGTTCCTGTGTGGATTCAACAACTGCAGGATCTAACATCTGGGCCTTTTCTTCCGCAGGCTCCCTCTGAACAGCATAGAGACTGTTCGCCGTGAGAAACAGTAAAACCAGAGGGAGCACCAGCAGGTATCTCCCGAGTCTGTATGCAGGCGATTTGGATTGATTCATCATCATAATACGTTGTTTTAATTGTGAAACATTGAAATTATTCACTATCGGAACTGCAGTTTCGTGATAGGTCAGTCGTAAAAGGTGGTACTGATACTCACGGCTGTTCACCCCTTCAGTGATAACACCGTGATCGGCCAGATATTCCAGGTTCATGGCCATCTCCCTTTTCATCAGCCAGACAAATGGGTTCCACCAGAACAGCACACAGATAGATTCAATAAGCATGATATCAACGGAATGCCCTTGTCGCACATGTGTCTGCTCATGCAGCAGGATCTGAGCAAGCTCAGTTTCGGAATGCTTTTCGGTATGGATAAAAATAAGGTTGAAAAAAGAAAAAGGGGTAATATCATCCTTTAGCCGATATACAGGTATGCCGGAGATCTCGGTTAGATCACTTTTCGCCCTGATACGAATGATTGATATCAGCTGACTCAGAAACCGTAATATAAACAGAACCGTGATTGAAATGTAAATCATCATACATATTCCGGTCCAGTTGATATCTCGTGAGGGAACAGCACTCTCTTCCTAAACCATTTCAATTACCGGTTCTCCAAAGAAAACGGTGGTCTCTGCTTCCTGAACTTCTGAAGAGAAAAGATCCAGAAAATTGCCCGGCACCGGAATAGTGATGAGAGGATAAAGAAGTGAAAAAAGAATGATCGACAGGAAAAAGAGACGTCGCAGATGCAGAAAAGTGTCTCTTTTAAACACAACTGAATAGAGAATAAAAAACATCGACAGTGCGATATTTGCTTGTATCAGGTATATAAAAAAAGGATGCATGGTGTTTCAGTTTGAAATGAAACAGATAGTTTACTTCTGATTTTTTTCAATCAGGCGAATAATCTCACCGAGTTCTTCAGTAGTGATCTTTTGCTCTTTGGCAAAGAAAGAGACCAGCTCCTTGTAGGAATTGTCGAAGTAGCTCTCCACTACCCCCGATAAAAAATGCCTTTTATAGGCCGATTCTGTAATTAGCGGTTTAAAAACCTTGACGTTGCCAAATCTTCTTTTGATAAGATACCCTTTGTTCTCGAGGTTTTTGAAGATGGAAGCAACCGTAGTGTATGGTTGTTTAGGCTCTTCCATCCTATCCACCACATCCTTTATAGCGCATTCACTGAGTTGCCACACATGCAGCATCACATTCTCTTCCTGGGGGGTTAATCGTTCCATTCTATTACGGTTTATAATATTTCAACATTGCAAATTTACGAA
>JAENWZ010000324.1 GCA_016649795.1 Proteiniphilum sp.
CAAAAGCTCCAGCAGAGCTAAATCGGAGGGGGCTCCCTGCCCTCTGGTGATGCGGGTGAGGATGGCGAGGGCTTGTGACAACCCTTCGCGGCAGGGGGTACATTTACCGCACGATTCACCGGCGTTGAATTCGAGAAAATAACGTGCTACATCTACCATACAGTTGTCCTGGTCCATCACCACCATACCGCCGGAGCCCATGATGGCTCCGATGCCGGTCAGTGACTCGTAATCGACCGGTGTGGAGAAATACTCCACAGGGATGCAACCGCCTGAAGGACCACCTGTCTGTACCGCTTTCACACGCCTGGAGGTACCCGTCCCTTCGCCAATACTGAATACAAACTGTTCCAGCTTTGAGCCGAGGGGCAACTCCACCAGACCGGTATTCTTCACTTTACCCACCAGAGAGAACACTTTCGTCCCCGGGCTCTTTTCCGTCCCTATAGATTTGAACCATGCGCTCCCCTTCTCAATGATGAGAGGTATATTGCACCAGGTCTCCACGTTGTTGATATTGGTTGGCTTACCATACAGCCCTCTGCTTGCAGGATAGGGAGGACGAGGCAACGGTCGGCCCGCTTTTCCTTCAACAGAAGCAATCAGCGCCGTCTCTTCACCGCAGATGAACGCTCCGGCGCCCTCCACGATATCGAGGGAAAAGCTAAAACCGGATTCCAGGATATTGTTACCCAGCAACCCCAGCTCCTCAGCCTGCCCAATCGCTTTTTTGAGCCGTTTCACCGCAAGCGGATATTCCGCCCTCACGTAGGCAATCCCTTTGTCGGCACCCATGGCATAGGCACCGATCAGCATCCCTTCAATCAACATGTGGGGGTCGCTCTCAATTTCATTGCGGTTCATATAGGCACCCGGGTCCCCTTCATCGGCGTTACAGATGATATATTTCCGGTCTGACTCCTGCTTATGCATGATCTCCCATTTTATACCCGTGGGGAAACCGGCACCGCCGCGACCGCGAAGCTTCGACTCTGTCACCTCACGGATAACCTCTTCCGGCTCGTAACCGGTGAGGACCGTCGCAAGGGCGTTATACCCGCCCACAGCGATATAATCGAGAATCTCTTCGGGATCAATAAGGCCGGTATGGCGTAAAACCACCTTCTTCTGACCCTTGAAAAATGGAATCTCATCCCAGTGAGGGATATCATCATATCCTTTGCCGAACGTCACTCTAGAGGTGAGGAAATCCCATTCGTCTATCCTGCATAAAAGCTTATCCCTGTATGTTTGACCTTTCTCCAGGCTGTTAATAAGAGGTGATATATCCTTTTCGTTCACCTTGCTGTAGACCAGCACCGGCTTGCCGGGCTGACAGAGCATCACCATAGGCTCCTCGGCACAAAAGCCGAAACAGCCTGTCTGTTTGAGCTGAAACCCGAAGCCCGTCTCTGCCAGCTGCTTCTCTAACTGATGATAAACAGTATCCGCGCCGTTGCCCATACCGCAGGTTCCCATCCCCACCAGAATCATCGGCAGTGCAGGAAGGATTCTCTCCTTATGCAGCTCTCTTACTTTCTTAATATCAGACGGTTTCATACGATATCGTTTTGCTGGTTTCCTCCTCTTTCACCCGGTTCACTATTTTCAATAATTTCCTTGAGTTCACATTGCTGTGAATCACACCATCCACCTCCACCACAGGCGATTGAGCGCACTGCCCGAAGCAGGCCACCGTTTTGATTGTAAACAGATTATCGGTGGTGGTAAAGGATGAATCCCTGTCGTCGTCATCTCTTTTATAGCCGAGGATAGTCGAGATATCATCCAGCAGCGCCTTCGATCCCTTGGTGTGACAAGCGGTGCCTCTGCATACAACGATAGCGTGTTTACCCTGTGGCTTTAAATTAAAATAGGAGTAAAAGGTGGCTACACTATAAACCTGAGTATAGGGGATATGCAACTTCCTGGCTATTTCTGCCAGCGTTTCCCCGGGAAGATATTTAAACTGATTTTTTTCTTGTGCCTCCTCCAGGGTAGTGAGCAGCATACCAGGTTTCCCACGGTGTTTTTCAATGATTTCATCGAGGATATTTCCGGAAACCGGACTCTTGATTTGTGCTTCCATAAGCGTATATATATTTAACAACAATCAAAGTATCAGGCAAAAACAGGCACTAAACGATCTTAAACGCAATCATATAGTGACATATGATTCAATTGTTTTTTCATTTTGGTATATGCAATCCGACATATTTATTTCACACATCATTTGATTGGGCAAATATACTCAATTCGGGCAAATTAAAGAATTTTTTCTTTAATTATTTTCTAATAATACATTCCTTCCCGTTGAAGGAGACGAATCAGC
>JAENWZ010000218.1 GCA_016649795.1 Proteiniphilum sp.
ATATCGAACCAAAAATGATCACCATCAATGCATGGAACGAATGGTCCGAGGGGAGTTACCTTGAACCCGATACAACCTGGGAATATGGTTATCTGGAAGCTGTGAGAAATGTGTTTGGCACTGTCCACTGAATAAATAAATAAATGAAACATATGAAACCTATACGCTATTTTTGCCTGTTTTTCCTGGTTATTCTCACGATGAGTAACTCCTGTAAAGAGAATGATCCGCTCTCAAAAGATCCTGTCTCTTCAGAAAAAGAGAGTGAGGCAACCAGCTTTCTTCAGCCGTTGGCCGGGGCAGATGAACTGGGCAGGGTGCTCCCGGCTCATGACGAAGTAGGAAACATCAAAGACAACAGAACGGTAGGTATCTTCTACTTCCTCTGGCAGGGAGATGATGCTTCAAAAACATCGGAGCTGAAGTGGGATCTCACGAAGATTGTCTCCAATCACCCGGAGGTGCTCAAGGATGGGGATCACGAAAATTGGGGATCTCGCGATAGAGGACGTTACTATTTTTGGGGAGAACCCATTTATGGTTATTACAGGGGAGATGATTACTGGGTACATCTGAGAAATATGCAACTGCTCACCGAAGCACAGGTCGACTTCCTGGTGATTGATGCCACCAACACACTGATCTATGAAGAGCAATCGGAAGCACTGATGAAAGCTATCCGGACCCTTCAAAAGCAGGGACTGAATCCGCCTAAGATGGTCTATTATACCAATACCGAATCGGGAAAGACAATGCAAAATATTTACGATACCTACTATCGTTTGGGGTCGCCCATCCGTCATCCCGAAACATGGTACCATCTTGAAGGAAAGCCGCTGATTCTCGGGAGAACCAAAGAGGCTCAAGGGAGCAATTATCAATCATTTTTCACTTTTAGAGAGGCACAATGGCCCAATGAGCCCATCCAGAAGAACGGATGGCCCTGGATTGACTTTGTCCGTCCTCAACATGTCTATGAAAACCTGAATGGGGAAAGAGAGATCATCAATGTTTCGGTATCCCAACATCCTAATCCGGCAGCGGGTATGGGGGGATCAGCTTTTTACGGCAACAAAGACAACTGGGGTCGTAGTTATAGAAATGGTAACATGGGTGATCCTGAGAAAGATATTGTCTACGGGTACAATTTTCAGGAGCAGTGGGATTATGCCCTTCAGCAGGATGTCCCGTTTATCTTCATTACAGGATGGAACGAATGGATTGCCGGAAGATGGGGCAGTACAGATGGTGATCCGGAACACTCCTATTTCTGTGATCAGGCTGATCCGGAATATAGCAGAGATATTGAACCGACGATGACAGCCGGACTCAAAGACAATTACTACATGCAAATGGTGGCAAATATCCGCAGATACAAGGGTATGAATGCCTTCCTGAAAGCAGACAAAGAAAATAGCATCAAAGTATGGAACGACTGGGAAGAGGTGGAGCCTGTCTACACCGATTATCAAGGGGATACAGAAAAGAGAGATCATCCCGGAGCCGTTCTGAATCCCCCGAACCACTATGTGAACACCACGGGCAGAAACGATTTCGCAACACTTAAGGTGGCGAGAGACAAGAATGAGATTTTTTTCCTTGCGGAGACAGTCAACCCTATCATCGTTGAGAATGATCAGCAATGGATGAGACTCTATCTCAACAGTGACAGAGATTACTCTACCGGCTGGAATGGATATGATCTTCGTATCAGCGGAGGAAAAGAGCTGCAACGTTACAGCGGTGGCGGTTGGGAGACAATTGCCACTGTCACGGTCAAAACGGAGGGACGCAGACTGATGTACAGCTTCCCGCTTGAATTGATCTCCGGACAAAACAGAGCCCTCAATTTTGAGTTCAAATGGAGTGATAATATGCAAAAGGAAGATCCTATGGATTGGTACCTCAACGGTGATGTGGCACCGGAAGGACGTTTTAATTATGTCTATCAAACAGAATAATCAGGAGAACGTTGCAACCACCATTAATGGGAAATCAATTACCACACTACCGACATGAAATCATTACACTCATTTATTCTGATCACGGTCTACCTTCTTTCATTAAGCAGCTCCTGTAAAAAGAACGAGGAGCTATCCAACACTAGCCTCGCTGCTATTCCCACTGTAGAAGAGAGCCAATTTCTTCAACCGCTGGCCGGATGCGATGAACTGGGGAGAGTACTTCCGGCGCATGAGGAGACAGGTGATATCAAAGGAAACAGGTCCGTGGGCATCTTCTACTTCCTCTGGCAGGGAGATGATGCCTCTAAAATATCCGAACTGAGTTGGGATCTAAGTAAGATCATCTTCAATCATCCGGAGGTGCTGGAAGACGGGGATAATGAAAACTGGGGATCACGCGAAAGAGGGCGTTTTTATTACTGGGGAGAACCTGTCTATGGCTATTACAGAGGTGATGATTACTGGGTACATCTGAGAAGTATGCAGCTGCTGACCGATGCGCAGGTCGATTTCCTTGTGATTGATGCCACCAATGCACTGATATATGAAGAACAATCGGAAGCACTGATGAGAGCCATCCTGACACTGCAGCAACAGGGGAAAAATCCGCCTAAAATGGTCTACTACACCAATACCGAGTCAGGGAAAAGAATGCAGCAGATCTATGATACATATTACCGGCCGGGAGCACCCGTCAGATATCCGGAAACATGGTACTACCTTGAAGGGAAACCGTTGATTATCGGCAGAACGAACGAGTCGATCGGGGAAGAGTTTGAAACCTTTTTCAGCTATCGAGAATCCCAATGGCCCAACGAACCCATGCAGGAGAACGGTTGGCCCTGGATTGACTTTGTCAGACCACAACAGGTTTATAAAAACCTGAAAGGGGAAAGAGAGATTATCAACGTATCGGTGTCCCAGCATCCCAATCACGTTGCAGGGATGGGAGGATCTGCCTTCTATGGGAACAATGACAATTGGGGACGCAGTTTCAGAAAAGGCAAACATGGGAATCCTGCAGTTGATATTTACTATGGCTACAACTTCCAGGAACAGTGGGATTATGCACAACAACAGGATGTTCCGTTTATCTTTATTACAGGATGGAACGAATGGGTCGCCGGAAGATGGGGCAGCACGGATGACAATCCCGAACACTCCTATTTCTGCGATCAGGCGACACCAGAGTATAGCCGCGATATAGAGCCCACTTATACTGCCGGATTAAGAGACAATTATTACATGCAGATGGTGGCCAATATTCGCAGGTATAAGGGTATGAACAGTGTACCCGTGGCAAGCAGGTCAAAAACGATCAAAATGTTCACCGACTGGAATGAGGTAAAACCGGTATATATCGATTATACCAAAGAGACACAAAGCAGAAATCATCCGGGAGTGCAATCAAACCCGACCCTTCAGTATACCAACAACACGGGACGAAATGATTTTTATCTGCTAAAAGTAGCCAGAGATAAAGTGAATCTTTATTTTTATGCTGAAACCACTCTGGATATCTCAGAGAACAAAAGCGACAATTGGATGCGGCTCTATATCAATTCAGACCGAACGCCGGATACCGGGTGGAACGGATATGATTATCGGGTGAACGGTGGTAAAGAGTTGCAGAAATATTCCGACGGACGGTGGACAACAGTGAATAATGTCAGAACCATTCAGGAAGGGCGTAAACTAATGTACAGTATCCCAATTACAGGGATCTCCCTGAATTCCGACCCTATCAATCTTGAGTTTAAATGGTCTGACAACATGCAGAATGATGATGACCCCCTGGATTGGTATGTGAACGGAGACACAGCACCGGGAGGGAGATTTAATTTCGTTTATAAAACAAAATAAACAACAATGCAAAAGTTTTACATCGCTTTACTGACAGTATGCCTGAT